>DASUKQ010000049.1:0-4659 GCA_036278635.1 Rhodanobacteraceae bacterium | reverse complement strand
TGAGCGAGTTGCCTGCCATGCCTCGATCCGGACAGCGCCAGGTCCTGACACCCATCATCCTGAGTGGCGGGAGCGGCACCCGATTGTGGCCGCTTTCACGCAAGAACTTCCCCAAACAGTTCCTGGCGCTGAACGCGTCTTCGACGCTGTTCCAGCAAACCGTCGAGCGCACCCGCGCCTTGCCCGACATCGCTCCCCCGATCGTGGTTTGCAGCGAGGACCACCGCTTCCTGGTCGCCGAACAGTTGCGCGGCCTGGACGTCGAGGGGGCCTCGATCCTGCTGGAGCCGGCGCCGCGCAACACGGCGCCCGCCATCGCCCTGGCGGCCTGGCAGGCGCTGGCCGGCCACGCCGACGCAACGCTCCTGGTGTTGCCGGCGGATCACCTGATCGGCGACATGGCGAGCTTTGCCGAAGCCGTCGGCACGGCGTTGCCGCTGGCCGCCGACGACTGGCTGGTGACGTTCGGCATCCGTCCGGAAGCGCCGGAAACCGGGTTCGGCTACATCAAGCGCGGCGGCAAGGTGGCCGATGGCGGGTTCCGCGTCGAGCGCTTCGTCGAAAAGCCGGACGCCGCCACGGCCAGGGGCTACGTGGAGGCCGGCGACTTCGAATGGAATTCCGGGATGTTCCTCTTCAAGGCGTCACGCTATCTCGAGGAACTCCAGCAATACGCACCGGCGATCCATGCCGCCAGCAGGACGGCCTTCGACAACGCCAGGGCGGACCTGGACTTCGTCCGCATCGACCCGCACGCATTTGCCGCTTCCCCCGACAACTCGATCGATTACGCCGTGATGGAAAAAACCGCGCGCGCGGCGGTCGTGCCCGTCAGTTGCGCGTGGAGCGACATCGGGTCGTGGGACGCGTTGTGGGCCGCGTCGGAACGCGACCCGTCCGGCAACCGGCTCGAAGGCGACATCATCGCCATCGACTGTCGCGACTGCTTCGTGCGCGGCACGGACCGGCGCCTGGTCGCGGCGCTGGGTCTCGAGGACATCGTGATCGTGGATACCCCCGACGCCGTGCTGGTGGCGCCACGCGCGCGCGTGCAGGACGTCAAGCGGCTGGTGGACGCAATCAAGGCCGCGGGCCGCCAGGAACACCTGTTCCATCGCAAGGTGTATCGCCCGTGGGGCAGTTACGACTCGATCGACATGGGCGACCGTTTCCAGGTCAAGCGCATCGTGGTCAAACCCGGGGCCGCCCTCAGCCTCCAGAAACACCACCACCGCGCCGAGCACTGGGTGATCGTGTCGGGGACCGCCGAGGTCACCCGCAACGAGGAAGTGTTCCTGCTGGCGGAAAACGAAAGTACCTTCCTGCCGCTGGGCGCCGTGCACCGCCTGCGCAACCCCGGCAAGACGCCGCTGGAGTTGATCGAGGTGCAGTCCGGCAGTTACCTTGGCGAGGACGACATCGTGCGGCTGGAAGACGTCTACGGGCGGGCGTGACCACGCGTTGCCGGCCGTCACGGGAGCGGCGCCGCCCCCGTCGATGCCGCCGCGGCGGGCCCGGCGAGCTTGGGAAATCCGACCGAGAACCAGTCACACCAGGCGTTGTCGTTGCCCACGTCCACGTCGAGACGCAGGGTGTGGCCGCCCTTCACATCCAGCTGCAGGTTCCGGGAAAAATCGCGGTCGACGATCAGGCGCGGCATCAGGCGCTTGCCATCCAGAAACACATTCAGCCCCACCAGGCCGACGTGCAGCTCCGGAGTGTCGAGCTTCAGGCAGTCCGCGGTGAGCTTCTTGATCCGCGGCGACAGTTCGACGGTATCCAGCCCGGTGACGTCGAAATCGATCCAGGCGTCCTGATCCAGGGCCGGCGCCATGAACAACTGGGCATCCGGCTGCACCACCAAAGGCCAGCCACCCTTCTGTTGCCCGGTCGAATGCTCCAGCATCCAGTCGAGGTTGGCCGTCTTGCCGCCGGCGCCCCGCCGCATCAGCGGCGTCATGCTCTTGCCGTGGGCGAGATCCCACGTCATCGGATCGTGGGCCAGGATGCGCGACGGGCGCTCGGCGGCCGAACCGGGGGGTAGCGCGGGGCCGGGCGTCTTGCAATCTGCCGAGTAACACAGCATCTGCGCCAGCCTCACCCTGACGTTGTCGCAATCGGGCGCGCCGCCGTTGCCTTCAGCCTCGATCGCGACGTGCTGGACGCCCTGCAGGTCCAGCGTGGCCAGCCGCAGTGTTTTCGACGTCACGAATGCGCGGTACCGCTCGTGTCCATCCGTCGTCACGCTGACCTCGGTCTTCGCGTGCCGGCATGCCGCGGTGGGCAAATCCATGAACGGGCGCAACGTCAAGGATGCGACCGCCCCATGGACATCGAAGGCAACCCGTGCCGGCCGACCCGCGGCCGGCTGCAACTGCAAATCGCCATCGTGGGTCGACACGCCTTGCGCAACCCCGGCCTTCCGCTTCATCAGCACCGCCAAAGCGCGTTCCTGTCCGATGAAAACCGTTGCCACCTTGCGCACCGGCGGCACCTTTCCTGCCACGGTGGCTGCCGCGATGTTCGCGTACTCCCGCAGCACGCGCTTGCGCACCTGCGGGGGCACCGCGGGATCGCTCGCCACGATGCCCGCCAACGCATTGGCCAGCTCGTGCCCCTTCAAGGGCAGCCCGGCCACGTGCAGCAGCCAGCCCTGCAACAGGTAGGCCGAAGTGATCGCCGGTGGCTTGGGCATTGGGAAGTTCGCCCAGATCCGGTAAGGCGGGTGGTGATCCTCGGGGGGCTTGCCGTCCTTGAAGCACAGCTGCTTGTAGACCCCCGGCAGCGCGGGCAGGTGGTCGCCGTACATCACCACCACCGTCGGGCGCTTGCGCTGCGCCAGGGCGGCAAGCAGGAAACCGTAGGCGTTGTCCGCGTCGATCGCATGATTGACGTAGTCGGCCAGCGCCTTGCGCGCCTCGCCGGTGACCTTCGCCGGAAGTCCCAGGCCGGCGTCGTCCGGGGGCGCATGCTCCCCCCACGGCCCATGGTTGTTGATGCTGATCGCCATCAGGAAAGTCGGACGGTTGCTGGAATCGAGTTCGGCCAGGATCGCGCGTGTCAGGGTTTCGTCGCTGACGAAGCCACGTTCGGAGAAATCCCGCGGATAGATGAAACTGCCGAGATCCTGGAACGTGTCGAAGCCCATGTCGGGGAACGCCTCGCCGCGGTGCCAGAAACCGCGGTTGTTCGGATGCATCGCGAGCGTCTTGTAACCCATCCCGTCCAGCACGTACGGCAGTGCACTGAAATGGTGGCCCACGAGTTCGTAGTAGGCGAACATCGAGCCCGGATAGTAGGAGATCGGCGCGCCACTCAACACCTCGAACTCGGTCTGCAACGTCCGCCCCCCGAACACCGGGACGCGCAGGTTGCCGGGCAGCGACGGCTGCTGTTGAGCCACGTGCTTGAGCACCGGGGTATCGGCAAACCCGCACAATTGCGAGGGCTCGAACAGCGACTCGCTTTGCAGGATCACGATGTCCGGCCGCACGCCCGTGCCGGCCGTGGCGAGCGTCTGCTCGGCCTTGCGCACCGCCGGCTCGTTCCAGAACGCCCGTTCGGCCTCGGGGTCCGGAGGGCGCTTCACGCCCCTCGCGGTCATGCGCCCCAGCAGGACATTGCCCGCAACGCCCACCCTCCTGGCCCCCTGGGCCTGCGTGAACACCTGCCAGCCCAGCGACTGGATGACGTCCTGGGCGCGCTGGGTCGCGATCACGGCGGTCGCCGCCCCGAACAGCGCCAGGCACACCAGCCGGAACTTCCAGCTTGCCACCCGCCAGCGACGCGTGAACCACAGCACCAGCACGACGACCACCACGGCCGCCACAGCCAGCGCGATTTTCGTCATGGTGGGATGCACGAACCCCAGGACCAATCGCGGATCCTTGAGCAGCCCACCTAGGATGGTGAAATCGGCATACACCAGATCGGTGTTCAGATCCATCACCTTCACGTGGTCGGCGTAGCGCAGCAGCGCAAGGACTCCCGCCACGATGGCCAGTGCCAACCACGCCCGCCCTCCGATCGCCCACAACAGCAGCAGCAGGACGACGGGGAGCACCGCGTTCACCGCCTGCGCGGCCAGCGGGCTGTCGAAGGTCAGCCATGGATCGATCGCGGTCGACAGCGCGAACGTGATGGCAATGACGAGTAGCAGCCGCACGGGCGCTGGAATGGTGAACCGTTTCACTCGATCGCTTTCCCGGGATTGATCCGCACCCACGTCGCGTACACCGACACGCGAGGACGCATGCGAAAGGGTGGCCGGCACATGCGCGCGCCGGCGCGTGGAATCCACTGCCTGCGGGAAGGCGCGGTGCACACTGCCAACCCTCGACCGCCGCCATGGTACAAGCGTTCGGGGCCGCTGCGCCGGTCACGGCCGCGCGAGCGGTCTTACGACGGGTTCCGCAACGTCGTGATCCAGTCGCCGTAACGGCGCACGGCATAGGCGTTGTCCGGGCCGAAATCCTGTTGCTGGCGGACCACTTCCAGCCCAGCCGATCGCGCCAGGTTCGCGAAGCGCTGGCGCGACATCGGTGAGCGCCAACCTTCGTCGGTGCTCCAGGCGCCCAGCGAGACCAGGGTGTACAGCCGCAACCCCGGCGATCCGCAGCGCCGCAGCCAATCGAGGCCCAGGGTGGCATGCCTGCGTCC
>DASUKQ010000048.1:0-3692 GCA_036278635.1 Rhodanobacteraceae bacterium | reverse complement strand
TTCATCCTTCCATCCGTATCAAAGGATATAGAACCCGATGAGCCGCTACCTGTTCACCTCCGAATCGGTTTCCGAAGGCCACCCGGACAAGGTCGCCGACCGGATTTCCGACGCCGTGCTGGACGCGATCCTCGCGCAGGACAAACGCGCCCACGTCGCGTGCGAAACCATGGTCAAGACCGGCGTCGCGATTGTCTCCGGCGAGGTCACCACCGACGCGTGGGTGGACATCGAATCGCTGGCGCGCGAGGTGATCCTCGACATCGGCTACGACTCGTCGACGGTCGGATTCGACGGCGCGACCTGCGGCGTCCTGAACCTGATCGGCAAGCAATCGCCCGACATCAACCAGGGCGTGGCGCGCAAGAACCCCGAATCGCAAGGTGCCGGCGACCAGGGCCTGATGTTCGGCTACGCCTGCAACGAGGCGCCCGAATGCATGCCCGCCCCGATCTACTACTCGCACCGGTTGGTCGAGCAGCAGTCGAAGGTCCGCAAGAGCGGCAAGCTGAAGTGGCTGCGCCCCGATGCCAAGTCCCAGGTGACGCTGCTGTACAACGAAGACAACACGGTTGCCGGCCTCGACGCGGTGGTGCTCTCGACGCAGCACGACCCGTCGGTGAAATACGCCGACCTCGTGGAAGGCGTGCGCGAAACCATCCTGAAGCCCGTGCTGCCGAAGAAGTGGTTGGCCGCGCTGCCGAAGAACAAGGTCCACATCAATCCGACCGGCAAGTTCGTGATCGGCGGCCCCGTCGGCGATTGCGGCCTGACCGGTCGCAAGATCATCGTCGACACCTACGGCGGCATGGCCCGCCACGACGGCGGCGCGTTCTCGGGCAAGGATCCTTCCAAGGTCGACCGTTCGGCCAGCTACGCCGCGCGCTACGTCGCCAAGAACATCGTCGCGGCCGGCATCGCCGACCGCTGCGAGGTGCAGGTGTCCTACGCGATCGGCGTCGCCGAGCCGACCTCGATCTCGGTGACCACGTTCGGCACCGGCAAGATTTCCGACGACAAGATCGAGAAGCTGATCCGCCAGCACTTCGACCTGCGCCCGTACGGCATCATCAAGATGCTGGACCTCATCCACCCGATCTACCAGTCCACGGCGTCCTACGGCCACTTCGGCCGCAAGCCGTTCCAGCTCACCTACAAGTGGGAAGAGCGCGACGGCGGCAAGCCGGTGAAGAAGTCCGAAACCGCCACCGCGTTTTCGTGGGAAAAGACCGATCGCGCCGAGGAACTCCGCAAGGCCGCGAAGCTGTAGGAGCCTGCGAGCAGGCGACCCGGAGTCGCTACTTCTCCTCCCCCTTCAAGGGGGAGGCCGGGAGGGGGATGGGTTGCGCTGCGCCACAAAACCCATCCCCACCCAACCCTCCCCTTGAAGGGGAGGGCTAAAAACCAGCATCGCGAACCCTACATTGGGAGCGCATTTTTTGCGGCGGCGTCACCCGGTGTTCTGCAGCCCGCGGGCGACGCCGTTGACGCATGCGACGAGGCTGCGCAGCAGTGCTTCGTCTTCGCTGCCGCCTTCGCGCCAGCGGCGCAGCAGGTCCACCTGCAACACGCTCATGGGATCGACGTAGGGATTGCGCAGGCGGATGGATTGCGCGAGGCGCGGGTCGTCGGCGAGCAGTTCGTCGCGGCCCTTGAGGCGCAGGATCGCGTCGCGGGTGCACCGGAATTCCTGCTCGATGCTCGGGAAAAAGCTCGCGTGCAGCTCGCCGGACAACCGCGAGAACGCCTCGGCGATCCCGAGGTCGGCCTTGGCCAGCATCATTTCCACATCGGCCAGCAGGGTGGCGAGGAACGGCCATTCGCGCGCCATCTCCACCATTGCGTCCTCGCCGGATTCGGCGATGCCGTTTTCCAGCGCGGTACCGAGCCCGTACCAGCCGGGCAGGATCGAACGCATCTGGGTCCAGGAGAAGACCCACGGAATCGCGCGCAGGTCTTCCACGCCGCGCATGCTTCGCCGGCTGGCCGGTCGCGAGCCCATGGTCATGCGCTCGATCACGTCGATGGGTGTGGCGCTGCGGAAGTAGTCGACGAATCCGTCGTCGCCCACGAACTCGCGGTAGGCGTCGCGGCTGGCGCTCGCCAGCACGTCCATGTGCCGGGACCACGCTTCCTCGCGGGCATCCGCCTCGCGCGGCCGCAGGCTGGCGCGCAGGGTGGCGCCTACGGTTTGCTCGAGATTGCGCAGCGCCAGGGCGCGGATACCGTACTTCCGGTGGATGACCTCGCCCTGCTCCGTGACCCGCAGGCGTCCCGCCACGGCGCCGCGCGGCGAGGCCATGAGCGCAGGCGTGACCTTGCTGCCGCCGCGGCAAGCCGAGCCGCCCCGGCCGTGGAAGACCGTGAGTTCGACGCCGGCCTCGCGCGCCACGGTGAGCAGTTCCGCCTGCGCGCGTTGCAGCGCCCAGCGCGCGGCGAGGATGCCGCCGTCCTTCATGCTGTCGGAATAGCCGACCGTGATCATCTGGCGGTCGCCGCGGCGCGCGAGGTGCGCGCGGTACACCGGATCGTCCAGCAGCGCGCGCAGGGTCGTCGCAGCGTGGCGAAGGTCGTCCACGGTTTCGAACAGCGGACCGATGTCGAGCGGCACCGCGTCGTCCTCGACCAGTCCGCCGTGCCGCGCCAGTGCCAGCACCGCGAGCACGTCGGCGGCCGAACGCGCCATGGAGATGATGTACGGCCCGGTGGCGTCGCTGCCGTAGCGCCCGCGTGCGTCCGCCAACGTGGCGAACACCGCGCGGATCCGCGCGACCTCATCGTCGTCACTGCCCTCGAACTCCGTTTCACCGGCCGCCAGCGGCCGCAGGCGCCCGGCGCGCGTGGCAAGATCGCGCCCTCGCCACCCAGCGTCGTCCAGCAACACCGCCAGCACGTCGTCGTGTACCCGCGCATCCTGCCGCACATCCAGGCGCGCCAAGTGGAAACCGAAGGTGCGGATGCGCCATTGCAGCCTGCGTACCGCGAACAAACCGGCGTTGGCTCCCTTGTGCGAAGCGAGGCTCTCGGCGATCAGAGCGACGTCGCACTCGAACTCCCCGGCGTCGGCATAGCCATCGGACGCGTCCTCGCCGGTCGCCTTCAGACGCGCGCGCATCAAGGTCAGCAGGCAGCGGTACGGCATGTTGGCGTGGCGGGGCCGGATCCGTGCGGCGGCCTCGGGCAGGCGCTTGCGGTATTCCGCCAGCCGCTCGCGGACCGCATCCGACACGTCGATGCGGTCATCGGTCTGGCTGAGCAGCCGCGCGAGTGAGGTGCAGCCCTCGCGGTAGCGCTCGAGCACCATCGCCCGCTGGGCGCGCAGCGTACCGCCGAGGGTGTCGGCGCCGACATTGGGATTGCCGTCCATGTCGCCGCCCACCCACGATCCGAAGCGCAGCACGCGGGGCAACGGTCCGCTGATGCCGTAGACGCGGGCCAACTCCTGGGCGAACGATTCGTAGAACACCGGCAGCACGCGATACAACGGTTCGGCGAGGTAAAAGCCGATGTGCTCGAATTCGTCCTGCACCGTGGGCCGTACCCCGGACGCGTCGGCGGTCTGCCAGCCGGCGGTCAGCGCCATCCGCAGGCGCTCGTGGTCGACCGCACGCTCGCGCTGCGTGCGCGAGGTGTCGAAGCGGTCCACCAGCGCGCGCACGATGGCCTGCTCCTTTTCCAGCAGCGAGCGGCGC
>DASUKQ010000047.1:0-4177 GCA_036278635.1 Rhodanobacteraceae bacterium | reverse complement strand
TACGTCATCGGCACCGGACGCGCCGCAGACCGTCAGAAGGTGCTCGACTTCGGCGCGCAGGAGTTCGTCGATCTCGACAATGACACGCTGGAAGACGTCGGCGGCGTCGATCTGGTGTTCGATGTCATCGGCGGCGACATCCAGAAGCGATCCGCAGGCCTGATTCGAGCAGGAGGAACGCTGGTGACCATCGTCGGACCGGCCGAGGCGCGACCCGCCGACGGCCTGGCGGTCGACTTCGTGGTCGAGTCTGATCGCGCCCAACTGGGCGAAATCGTCCAGCGTGTGCGGGACGGCAGATTGCGGACGAACATCGGCACCATCGCGACCCTCGACGATGCCGTCGCCGCTTTCAGTCCGACCAAGCGGATCAGCGGCAAGACGATCATCCGCGTTCGCCAGTGAGGATTCCCGGAACGGCGGCCGATCCACTCAACTTATTCCAAGAAGGAACAGCCATGACACAGTCACCCCAACATCTCGACGACGCATTCATCGCCCGCCAACGCGAGCGTTTGCTCCAACTGCGCGCGCAGTTGATTGCCAGCGGCGATGCGGCCGGTGTGGACGAGAACACGCTCCAGGCAGCGGCAGGCGACGAACCCCGGGATGCCGTCGACGACGGCGACCGCCTTGAACAACAATCCAACGACGAGGCACTGTTCGCGCACGATCTGGACAGGATCGCGACCATCGACCGTGCCCTGGAAAAAATCCGCGAGAACACGTACGGCCTGTCCGATGGCAATGGCGAGCCCATCGGTCGCGCGCATTTGGAGGCCGTACCCGAGGCGATTTTCACCGCGGACGAACTTCGCGCTCGCCAGGGATGAAATGGCGACGACCGAACGCATCGTCCGATAATCTCCGTGGCTTTTTCCCGATGTTTCAGGAAGAGTTCTGATTTTGCTCGTCATCCCGGAATTACCCGCGCCATCCATGGCGTTCGCGTTTGCAATCCTGCAAACGCAGTCGCGAAGCGATATCCGGGACCTAACGCCTTTGCATTTCAATGCGTGGCGCGAAAGTCACTGGGTCCCGGCTTCCCTCGCTCCTCAAAGCGCGGTCATCCATGACCGCTCCCCGCGTCGCCGGGATGACGAGCGATCGGGTTGATCAGGGGTTCCTTTAGCGACGGCGCGGAGATCATCGAGTCGGCGACATCCGTTCTTTCGAGCAATGAAAATCGCCACCTACAACGTCAACGGTGTTCGCGCGCGACTGCCCTTGCTGCTGCGCTGGCTCGAAGAGCAGTCGCCGGACATTGTCTGCCTGCAGGAACTCAAGGCACCGCAGGAGCAGTTTCCCGTCGACGCAATTCGTGAAGCGGGCTATGGCGCGGTGTGGCACGGGCAGAAAAGCTGGAATGGTGTCGCGATTCTCGGCAAGGGCTGCGATCCCGTGGAACGCAGGCGGGCTTTGGCCGGCGATCCGGATGACGTGCAAAGCCGATACCTGGAAGCGGAAATAAGCGGGCTGGTCGTCGGATGCCTCTACCTGCCCAACGGCAACCCTGCTCCCGGTCCGAAATTCGACTACAAGCTGCGCTGGCTGCAACGCCTGACGACACACGCGCGCGACCTTCTTGATTCCGGTTTGCCCGCGGTTCTCGCCGGCGATTTCAACGTGATCCCGGAAGACATCGACGTGTATGCGCCGGAGCGCTGGGTGGACGACGCGCTGTTTCGTCCCGAGGTGCGCGCGGCGTACCGGAACCTGTTGGCGCAAGGCTGGAACGACACGCTGCGCGCGCTGCATCCGGACGAGCGCATCTACACGTTCTGGAAGTACCTGCGCAACGCGTTTGCGCGGGATGCCGGCCTGCGGATCGACCACATTCTCTTGAGTCCCGCTTCGGCACGCCGTCTTCAATCTGCAGGTGTGGACCGGGAGGTGCGCGGCTGGGAACACGCGAGCGATCACGCGCCAACCTGGGTCAGGCTCAAGGAAATCAAGAGTCCCGCTGGAAAGTCGGCTCCGACACAGTCTTCCAGACTCCTGGACGACGCAGGTTGATTACCTTCGCCCTTTCCACTTTTCCCAATCTGACCCCGTTATTGTCCCTTTTGTTGAAGCCCCAGCCGATCCTCAGTTTTGCAGGCGCACGATGTAGGCGTCGATGAACTTGATATAGGTCTCGAGCACTTTTCGTACGGGCGGTTTTCCCTGCAGCAAACCATCCAAATCGGCGCGCGCCGCTTCCGCTGCTTCATACGCCCTGCCGAGACCCTCGGTGCGTTGCATGCATGCCAGGATGCCGGCGAGGTCATCCGTCGAACTCGTCAGGTTCCGGTGAATCTCATTGATTCGGTCCCGATACTTTTGCACACGGCGCTTCTTGAGGGGGTCCCTGATCCAGGAAAGATTGTCGCCAACATCCTTGAGCGAGACGTCGAGCTGCGAGTCCAGAGTCTTGTCCTGAAGCAGAGCGACCAACTCGCCCCTGAGCTCTCGCGCTCCTTCAAGCGTGTCCAGGCGCACCTGCTGCAGAATGCGGGCGAGGTTCGGATCTTCCTTTTGTTTGGTGAGCTTCTCGATAATCTCGATGACGCCGGGAACAAGCGGCACAACCTGTTTCGCACCGGTGATGATTTCAAGAAATCCGAACATGGGCTACTCCCAATGAACCGCATTCCCGACTCGGCGAGCTTGGGATATTTTGAACCACATTCAAGAAGAATGGGAGCAAGCGTCCAGCGATCGCATCGGCACGCATTTGACGTGACCTTTATTCGCGAGCGAGGTGGCAAGTGTCAGAAATTGTCCCTGACACCGTTTCGCAGACGAGGTCGCGCGGCGTGGCTACATGCGCGTCCAATGACCCCGGGTTCCGCGTAATTACCTCCGTACCCTTTTTCGTGAAAGCGGTCCCTGACCCGTGGTTTTTAGCCTCATGAACGACGCAGGTTAATGACCTCCGCCCCTTTTTTTGGACGGGCATGTAACGGTGCGAGGGCGGCGAGCGGCGAATACATACGCTGACGCTTGCCGCCCGGCCGTCTTGGCGGTGGCGTGGAGGGCGTGTTCGCCAGGCGGCGGACCAGTTCCGGGTCGTGGATATGGCCGTGCAGCAACAGCAGGTCGGTCCAGAGCGAGCTCATGAGAGGCAGAATCTCCGCAACCTGATCCGTCGTCATTCCCGCGAAAGCTGGAATCCAGTGACTTTTGTGCCGAAACGTCGTCAGAGTGCGCTTTCTCGGCAAGTCGACTCTGACCCTTGTTTTTCAATGGCCAATGCGCCGCCAAACCGATATGGGCACGTCGCCATTCGGACGCGGCGGAACGCGATAGCTGAGCGTGTCGCCGTGCAACTCGAACGCGCGGGTTTGCTGCTGCCCCTCCCAGTTGGGGAAGGAGGCACCTTCGATGTGGAACACCAGTTGGTGTTTCGCCGGTTCGACCGCAAGCGTGCCGTAATGGGTGCTCGAGCCCATCACCGCGGCCCGGTATTCCTGCGCGCTGGCCTTGGCCTTGGCGGGGTCGGCAAAGCGCGGGCGGTCGCTGCGGAAAATCTGCAGTGAGTAGCGCCCCGTGCGGTCGATCATCAGCAGGCCCTTCGGCGCATCGCCATAGTCGTGCGAGCGTGAGCCATCCGGATGGACCACGTCGGCGGCCACCAGCGTCCAGGTTCCGGCCAGCGAAACATCGCCGCCGGTGTCGGCCGCCTTGGTGCCGGCGGCGCCGGCCAGGCCGGGTAGCAGACAGGCGATGACGGCAAGGTTGGCGAATATGCGATGCAGGTTCATGGGGTTTTCTCCTTCGAATCGGGCACTCGTGGTGAGGCTTCGCCGATTGTGGGACTTGCCAACCCGCATAAAAACCGAATAATTCGACATCAACACTTTCGAATTGCTTACCGATGTCGCTCCCCAACCTCGACATGGCCGCCTTGCGCAGTCTGGTGGCGATACTGCACCGCGGCGGCCTGGCCCGTGCTGCGGAACGGATCGGGCGCTCGCCCTCGGCGATCAGCCAGCAGATGCGCAAGCTGGAATTGCAGTTGGGCGAGCCGTTGTTCCGCAAGCAGGGGCGCCGGGTGGTGTTGACCGAAGCGGGCGACCGGGTACACGCCTACGCGCGCCGCATCCTGGAACTCAACGACGAAGCGGTCCACGCGGTGCGTGGTGCGGCGATCGACGGCGCGGTGCGCTTCGGCCTGCCGGGGGATTTTGCCGAA
>DASUKQ010000046.1:0-2450 GCA_036278635.1 Rhodanobacteraceae bacterium | reverse complement strand
TTCAATTTCCCGCTCGCCGAGCGCCTGGTCGCAAGCGCGCAGCAGGAACGCGATCGCGACATCGGCGCCACGCTGGAACGCGTCGAGCAGGCCTATCGCGCTGCCGCGCACGGCCGTTTCGACGACGCGCCGTTCCTGTCGAACCACGACCAGGAACGGGTGATGAGTCAACTCGATGGCAATCCGGACCACATGCGGATTGCGGCGGCGATGCTGCTGACGCTGCCGGGTCATCCGTTCGTCTACTACGGCGAGGAACTCGGGATGCGCGGTGAAAAGCCCGATCCGCACCTGCGCGAACCGATGCGCTGGTACCGCGCGGGCCAGGGTCCGGGCGAGCCGACGTGGGAGGGCTGGACGGCCGGCGACGGACCCGCGATCTCCGTCGAAGCGGAACAGGCCGACCCCGGCTCGCTGCTCAACTGGTACCGGATGCTGATCGGCTGGCGGCGCGACATTCCCGCCCTGCGTGACGGGGTCGCGCGCAACTGGCGTGATGCCAGCCTGCAGGTTGCGGCGTGGGAACTCGACGATCCGCACGGTGACGTGCTGGTGCTGCACAATCTGTCGGGCGAACCGCAATCGGTCCATCTGCAGGGGCGGCGCTTCCACAAACTGCTGCGGCACAGTCGCGCGGACACCCAATGGGCCGATGGCCGGCTGCGGTTGCCGCCCTACGGCAGCGCGGTATTGCAATGAACCAAAGATTTTTCGGGGGACTGCGAATGAAGGATTTGTTGCGCCTGTTGGCGTTCATGATGCTGGCCGGGCCCGGCCTCGCCGTGGTGGCCCGCGCGCCGTCCGAAAACGGGGTCGCGAAGCTGCGCAGCGTCAACGCCCAGGGGTTCGAGCTCGCGCTGGGTGACGCAACCGTCTCGGTGCAACTGAGGGCGCCGGGCGTGCTGCACGTGCACTACGTGCCGGATGATCGCAGCACGCCGCCAGGCACGGTGATCGATCCGGAGCGTGAACCAGCGCCGGCGTTCGCACCCGGGGTTTTGCGCAAGGGCGACACGGTTACGCTGCGTTCCGAGCGCATGACCGTGACCTGGGATGGCGCGACGCACAGCTTGAGTGTTGCCGACGCCGAAGGCCGCCCGCTGCTGAAACAGACCGACCTGGCCGGGTTGGCCGACGGCAGCATCGTGCTGCAGCATGACGCCGCCGACCCGCTGTACGGCATCGGTGGTTACACGATCCATGAAAGCATCGCCCCGGGCCTGCTGCGAACGGGCAAGCAGGTGGCGGAGGCCGGCAAGCAGGGCCATGCGGGCGCGCCCCTCGTGTGGAGCACCGCAGGCTACGGATTGCTGGTGGATTGCGAAGGCGCGACCTTCGACCTTGCCGGCGGCAGCATCACGGTCGGTGACTACAAACGTCCCGATACCGACTACTACATCCTCGCCGGCACGCCCGCGGAAGTGCTCGGCGAAGTGTCGAGGATCAGCGGCCCCGCGCCGCTGTTTCCCAAGTGGGCGATGGGTTTCACCAACAGCCAGTGGGGCATCGACCAGAAGGAACTGCTCGACATCGTCAAGACCTACCGCGCCAGGCACATCCCGATCGACAACTTCACCCTGGACTTCGACTGGAAGGCCTGGGGCGAGAACAACTACGGCGAGTTCCGCTGGAATCCGGAGAAGTTTCCCGATGGCCCCAGCGGCAAGCTCGCGAAGACGCTCGACGGCCAGGGCATCCATCTCACCGGCATCATGAAGCCGCGCATCCACGTGAATACCGTCGAGGGACGCTACGCGACGGCGCACAAGCTGTGGATCCCCGGCGAGAAGCCGTTCGAGGATTATTTTTCGCACAAGCTGGTGAAGCGGCTGGACTTCGACAAGCCGGAGACGCGTCGCTGGTTCGGCGAGGCGGCGCTGAAATACGCCTTCGACAAGGGCATCGTCGGCTGGTGGAACGATGAAGCCGACGAGATCGGTTCCGACACCGAGTTCCTGAACATGCAACGTTCGCTCTACGATGCGCAGCGCGCGGCAAGCGACCAGCGCGTGTGGTCGATCAACCGCAACTTCTGGCTTGGCGCGCAGCGTTACGCCTACGGCCTCTGGTCGGGCGATATCGACACGGGTTTCGAGAGCATGGGCGCCCAGCGCACGCGGATGCTGAGCGCGATCGAAGTCGGGGCCACCGATTGGGGCATGGACGGTGGCGGCTTCAACGGCCATCCCTCGGACGAAAACTATGCGCGCTGGATCGAGTTCGGCGCGTTCACCCCGATCTTCCGTGTCCACGGCACCATGGACGAAAAGCGCCAGCCCTGGCGATACGGCCCGATTGCCGAAGCCGCGGCAACCCGCGCCATCCGGCTGCGTTATTCGCTGATCCCCTACATCTACGCCTACCAGCACGCGGCGCACGCCAGCGGCGTCGGGCTGGTGCGCCCGCTGACGTTCGACTGGCCGCACGATCCGAAGGTGCGCAATGATGTC
>DASUKQ010000045.1:0-9269 GCA_036278635.1 Rhodanobacteraceae bacterium | reverse complement strand
GGGGGCCCGCGTCAGCCTTGCGCGTAGCGCTCGCGCAGGAAGGCGTGGAACGCGCGCAGCGATTGCGCTTCACCGCCGCGCGGCCGGCCGGGCCGGTCGCCGTCGTTCCACGCGTACACGTCCACGTGCAGCCAGGGCACGCTGGCGGGCACGAAATTCTGCAGGTACAGCGCAGCGGTGATCGCGCCGGCGTGGCGCGAGGCGCCGGTGTTGCTGGTGTCCGCGACCATCGAGGCCATCATCGCGCGATAGGGCTGCCACAGCGGCAATCGCCACAACGGATCGTGTTGCGCGGCGCCGGCCGCGAGCACGGCTTCGGCAAGCTCGTCGCGGCTGGCGAACAGCGCTGGCAGGTCGGGGCCCAGCGCGACCCGCGCCGCGCCGGTGAGGGTCGCGAAGTCGATCAACAGGTCGGGCTTGGCCTCGACCGCGGCGGCCAGCGCGTCGCACAGGATCAGCCGACCTTCGGCGTCGGTGTTGTCGACTTCCACCGTGAGGCCGGCGCGCGTGCGGATCACGTCGCCGGGGCGCAGCGCGTTGCCGGACACCTCGTTGTCGACGGTCGGGATCACCAGCAGCAGACGCACCGGCAACCGCGACGCCATCACGAGGTGCGCCAGCGACAACGCGTGCGCGGCGCCGCCCATGTCCTTTTTCATCCAGCGCATGCCGTCGTGGCTCTTCAGGTCCAGCCCGCCGGTGTCGAAGCACACGCCCTTGCCGACCAGCGCGAGCAATGGATGCTTCGGATCGCCCCAGCGCAGTTCGATCACGCGCGGCGCGCGCGCGCTGGCGCGGCCCACCGCGTGCACGGTCGGGAAGCCCGCCTTCAGAAGTCCCTCGCCACTCCACTCGCGACATTTCGCGCCGTGCTGCGCGGCAACTTCACGCACCGCCTCGCACACCTCGGCCGGGCCGAGATCCCGGGCCGGTGTGTTGACCAGATCGCGCACCCGCGCGATGGCGTCGAGGGTCGGCGTGACGTCGTCCAGGACCGCCCGCGGCACCAGCAGGCGCGCGGGTTGCGTGTGCGTCTTGCGGTAGCGCGAAAACCGGTAGCTGCCCAAGGCCCAGCCGAGCGCGGCGTCACGCACGGACAGCGCATCGCCATCGAGGCGGTAGTCGTCCTCCGGCAGTTGCCAGGGCAGGCTGCCCAGCGCGAACGGCGGCAATCCGGGATCGATCCCGCACAGCGCGCGCGTGCTGTCGCCGCGCGCAACCGGCACCATGCACATCGCGCCGGCCTGGCCGACAAACCCGCAGGCCCGGGCCCAACGCTGCTGGCGCGCCCCGAGGGATTTTTCGATTTCGGTCCAGCCCGCGCGTGTCACCGGCGTCAGCGGCAGTGCACGCCGCCCGCGCCGGTCCGCGCTCAGGCCCGGCATGCGCCGCATCCCCCGTCCGGACCGATCCGCATCATGGCGAAGACACCTTGAGTTGCTGGCCAACCTGGAGTGTATCGCTGTCGAGGTGATTCCACGTGCGCAACTCGTCGACCGTCACCGAATGACCCTGCGCGATTTTCGAAAGCGTGTCCCCACTGACCACCGTGTAGGTTTCCGGGGCCGCCTTCGCGGCAGCCTGCGGAGAAGGATCGACGCCCGCGGCTTCGGCCAGCGCGATGCGCTGCTTGTTGGCCTTGGCGACCTGGTCGGCAGCGACCTGCTGCAGCCGCGCGGTGTGGGCCATGTCGGGGTAGAGCGCCGCCAGTCGCGCGAACTCGCTGCTGGGCGAATATTCGGGGGGAAGGCCCTCGGCGATCATGCGCGCGGCAACCGTGTTGATGCGGTCCGACTCGGTCCTCGCGTTCAACACCACCGCCTTGTCGTACGGCAGCAGGTCGTGGCTGCGCAGGATTTCGTCGGCCTTGGGTCCCTCGAGGAACGACAGCAATTTCCGGATCGTGTCGGCCTTGGGGCTGTCGGCCTTCCAGGCCAGGTAGATCTTCATGGGCAGCGCGTAGGTCGCGTTCTCGAGCGTGGCGACGCTCGGCGTGACGCCTTCGATCGCGATGATCTTGATGCCCTTCTGGCGACGCGCGTGCACCATCGTGGAAACCGCGAGCGCCTTGGTGTCCAGCGACACTTCCTGTTGCAGCGAATCGATGTTGATGAACAGGCGTGGCACCGCGACCGGATTGTTGCCGTTGCCGAACATCAGCCGGCGGAAACTGAATTGCACGCCATCCAGCGGCGAGGCCACGCCGTCCAGGTCGATCGGCTCGTCGCGTCCGCCGAGTTTCGACCAGTTCTTGATCCGACCGTAGTAGATGTCGTGCAGCTGCTTCAGCGTCAGGTTGTCCACCGGGTTGGAAGCGTTGGTGATCATCACCAGCGCATCCCACGCCACCGGCGTGAACGTGAGCGCGGCTTCCTGGGTGCGTTTGGGATACGCCGGGCGCGCGCTGGCGGCAATGTCGATGGTGCCGGCAATCGCCTGGTCGATGCCGTCGATGGTATTGAACGGGGTGAACTCGATATGGCCATCGCCGGTGGCGGCGAACGCCTTGGCGACCGCGGCCACCAGTCCGTTGGTACTGACCTGGTCGCCACGCACCATCAACGCGGGACTGGACGACTTGTGGTGGCGCGATGCCTGAGGGGTGGGGGCGGCCGTGGCGACGGTGGCCAATGCGAGCGACAACGACGCAGCAACGAAACTCAACGGGCGAAGGAACATGCAGGAAGTACCGGTTTGTCGGGAGTGGGAAAGGGCCGCACGATTATGGCGGAACCGGCACTTCCGCGGCGGCACCCGGTTCAGCAAACTCGCCGACTTTTGTCGCCTCCGTCACGCTTCCGGCCATCGCTTCGTGTCGCGCGGAACGGTCGTCGCGAAAAACCGGGCCGAAGAGCCGCTGGCCATTGCGGTAGCCACGACCGGCGGCGTGCATCCGGGCGGACGACCCGGACCGCGACCGTGGAAGATCGCATTACATCCGCATCTGCAGCAACTGCCCCTGCCGCAACACCGTCAACAACAACCCGCGCGGATGCAGTGCGAACACCCGACGCAATGCGGACAAATCGGGGGTCGCCACATTGTTCACGCCGACCACCAGGTCTCCGGTGGCAAGCCCGTTGCGCGCCGCCTGGCTGCCCGGCGCGACACGCGCCACGTTGACGCCCTCGACGCCGCGGTCGTTGGGCGACGCATCGTCGAAGGTGGCACCGGCCAGGCGCGGATCCAGTGACGCGCCTTCGGCCTGCCCGCTGACGGCGGTCAGCTTCGCGTCGATCTTGAGTTGCCGGTCGCCGCGGTCGACGCCCAACACCAGCGTGCTCCCGAGCGTGGCAAGGCCTTGCGCATTGCGCAGGTCCTGGGCATCGCCCACGGGCTTGCCGTTGACGCTGGTGACGAGGTCGCCGGGCTTGAGGCCCGCCGTGGCCGCGGGCGAACCCGGCGTCACGTCGGTGATCAGCGCGCCACCGGTTGCCTTGATCCCGAGCGCGGCGGCGACGCGCGGCGTGAGGTCCTGCGCATCCACCCCCAGGCTGCCGCGTTCGACCTTGCCGTGCGCGATCAGTTGCTTCATCACCTCGGCCGCGAGGTTGGACGGGATCGCAAATCCGAGTCCCGCACTCGCGCCCGACGGCGAATAGATCATCGAATTGATGCCGACCAGCTGGCCCGCGAGATTCACCAGCGCGCCGCCGGAATTGCCGGGATTGATCGAGGCGTCGGTCTGGATGTAGTTCTGGACGCCCCTGCGCCGCAGATCCTGGCGCTGCAATCCGGAAATGATGCCCGAGGTCGCCGACTGGCCAAGCCCGAACGGATCGCCGATCGCGACCACGAAGTCGCCCACCCGCAATGTCGAGGAATCCGCCAGCGGCAGCGCGACGAGATTCGGCGCGTCGATCTGGATCACCGCGATGTCGGTCTGCGCGTCGGCCCCGATGACCTTCGCCGTGTAGGACTTGCCGTCGGTGAGGGTGACCTTGACCTCGTCGGCGCCCGCGATCACGTGGTTGTTGGTGAGGATGTAGCCCCTGGCCGCATCCACGATCACGCCCGAGCCCAGCGATTGCTGCACCAGTTCGCGCGAGGGCGGCACCACCGGCAGCCCGAAAAACTGGCGCATCATCGGATCGCTGAAGAACGGATTGACCGCCACCCGCCGGTGGCTGGTCGAGGAGATGTTGACCACCGCGGGCGAGACCCGCGCCAGCATCGGCGCCAGCGACGGCAGCGGCTGGCCGTTCACCGCGACCGGCAGGGTTCCGGCGAATGCCGGGGTTGCCGCGACCAACGCCAGGATGGCGAAGGCGACCAGGGAAAACAGGCTGCGGCGCGCGCGCGACAAGGGCGACATGACGGCTCCTCACAATGACCGAACCCACCCATTATCCAGCAAGGTTGGCCGGCTGTCCGGGGCCCCGGCGCCCGGCCCAGGCCGCTCGCGGATCCGATCCGGAAATTTCTTGCCGGACCCCTTTACACGCCCGGCAGGTGGGCGTAGGGTTGGATTCCGCTCGCGATCACAATATCTTGTGTTTCAAGTGGCTGAATGGCCCAGGAGTTGGGTTTCAAGTCAGTTTTCGAGCGGGGGAATCGATTAAAATGACTGTCTGGCAATCGGGTTCGGCGCCCACCATCGGAATCCATCGATGCGGCGCGGCCCCCAGGGTTGAATCGGGCTCCTGAGCGCAGCGCCGCGTGGCGCAGCGTCGGGGCATGGTCGTCGGCATCCGGGCACTCACGAACCCGGAAAACACAAAAGAGGATGCGGAGACAATGGGTACGGCGCGGGTACAACAGATTGCACGGGTGGCAACGGAGGTTCCCCTGCAACCGGCATCGTTGGACATCTGGGACAAGAAATACCGCCTCAAGACCAAGCAGGGCGAGCCGGTCGACGCGACCGTCGACGATACCTGGGCGCGGGTCGCGCGCGCGCTGGCCGACGTCGAAACCACGCCCGCGCTGCGCGAACAATGGCACGAGCGTTTCCTGTGGGCGCTGCGCCACGGCGCGATTCCCGCCGGGCGGATCACCTCCAACGCCGGCGCGCGCGAGCACAAGCCGGCCACCTCCACGATCAACTGCACGGTATCGGGCACCATCACCGACTCGATGGACGACATCCTGGAGAAGGTCCACGAGGCGGGGCTCACGCTGAAAGCTGGATGCGGAATTGGCTATGAATTCAGTACGTTACGCCCTCGCAACGCCTACGTGTCCGGGGCCGGCGCGTACACGTCGGGCCCGCTGTCGTTCATGGATATCTACGACAAGATGTGCTTCACGGTGTCCTCGGCCGGCGGCCGCCGCGGCGCGCAGATGGGCACGTTCGACGTCGCGCATCCGGACGTCAAGGAATTCATCCGCGCCAAGCGCGAGAACGGCCGGTTGCGCCAGTTCAACCTGTCGCTCCTGATCACCGACGGCTTCATGCAGGCGGTCGAAAACGATCGGGACTGGCCGCTGGTATTTCCGGTGCACGTCAAGGAAAAGGACGAAGTCGATCTTGCCGACGCCACCCAGGTCGTGTGGCGCGAATGGCCCAGCCACGGCAACTACCTCGTGCGCGACGACGGCCTGGTCGCGTGCAAGATCTACGGCCACATCCGCGCGCGGCACCTGTGGGACATGATCATGGTCTCGACGTACGACTACGCCGAACCCGGTTTCATCCTGATCGACCGCGTCAACGAGATGAACAACAACTGGTGGTGCGAGCAGATCCGCGCGACCAACCCGTGCGTGACTGCGGATACCCGCCTTGCGACGCAGTACGGCATGGTGCCCATCGGCGAACTGTACGCCGCAGGCAATCCGCTGTCGGTATCGGTCGACCGCCGGTCAATGGAACTGGATGGTCGCGGCGTGGAAACGCGCACCGCCAAACCGGCCTTCATGACTTCGCGGTGCGCGCCGGTCTATCGCGTTCGGACCGAGGACGGCTATGAGATCAAGGCAACCGAATGGCACGACTTCTATCTCGAGCGGGGTAAGATCAAACTGCGCGACCTGAAGGTTGGCGACCGCATCCTGGTGCAATCGGGCAAGGGCCAGTTCGGCCCGCAAGGCAGCGAGGACTTGGGACTGCTGCTCGGGCTGATCACCGGCGACGGACACTTCACCAACCGGGGGAAAGAACAGCAGGCAGCCGTGGTGACCCTGTGGGGCGAAGATCGCGCGCTCGCCGATCGAGTCGCCATGTACGTCAACTCACTCATCGCGCACACGGCACGCACCAGAGGCCGGCACAGCTACCACGTTTCTGCGGTAGCCGTCCCAGAGCGTCGACAGGTATTCATCCGCTCCGTGTTGCTGGCGCGCCTGCTGGAGCATTACGGATTCACGGCCGCGACCAAATTGCGCGTGCCCGAAGTGATCTGGCGCGGTTCAGAGGGCTGCGTCAAAGGCTACCTGCGGGCCCTGTTCCAGTGCGATGGCACGGTGAACATCTCCAGCGCAAGCCAGAGTTGTTCCATCCGCTTGGCATCCAGTCAGCGCGATCTGCTCAAGGACGTCCAGATGCTGCTGGCCAACTTCGGCGTGTTCTGCCGCATCCGCAAGCGGCGCGATGCACGGACCACGAGTCTGCCTGACGGACACGGCGGCAATCGAGACTACGCTTGCATTGCGCAATACGAGCTGATCATCGACGGCGAATCGCGTGAGCAGTTCATGGATGAAGTCGGATTTCTGCTGCCCGCCAAGAACGAGCGCTACCAAGCCTGGAAAGTGGACAAGCTCCTGCGCAAACACCAGCGTTTTGCCTCGCGCATCGAGAGCATCGAATACGTGGGCGAAGAAGCGGTGTTCGACACCACACAATCCGACCACAATGCCGTGATTTTTAATGGTCTGGTGACAGGGCAATGCGGAGAACAACCGCTTCCACCCTACGGGTCGTGCTTATTGGGCTCGGTCAATCTCACCCGCTTCGTGCGTGATCCGTTCGGCCCGAAGGCGCGTTTCGACATCGACGAATACCGCGAGGTGGTGAAGGTGTTCACGCGGATGCTCGACAACGTGGTCGAGGTCAACGGCCTGCCGCTCGCCAAGCAGCGCGACGAGATCATGTCCAAGCGCCGCCACGGCATGGGGTTCCTGGGCCTCGGCTCGACGCTGGCGATGCTGAAGCTGAGTTACGGTTCCCCCGAAGCAGTCGCGTTCGCCGAAGAGGTTTCTCGCGAAATGGCACTGGCGGGCTGGGAAGTCGCGCTGGAACTCGCGAAGGAGAAAGGCCCGGCCCCGGTCCTGGAACGGGACTACACCGTCACCGCCGAGATGCTGCGCAAGCGCCCCGAAATGACCGATGACGGCTGGAAGATCGGCGAGACCATCCCGGGTCGCGTGCTGCACGCGAGGTATTCACGCTACATGCAACGGGTTGCCGACGCCGCGCCCGAGCTGGTCGAGCAACTCGCCCAATTCGGCGCGCGTTTCACCCACCACACCTCGATCGCGCCGACCGGCACGATCTCGCTGTCGCTGGCCAACAACGCCTCCAACGGCATCGAGCCGTCGTTTGCGCACAGCTACTCGCGCAACGTGATCCGCCCCGGCAGGAAGACCAAGGAGAAGGTCGAGGTCCTGAGCTACGAGTTGCTCGCCTACCGCGCGTTGATCAACGCCAGTGCCCGGCCCGATTCCGATGCCGCCGACGAAAAACTGCCTGACTACTTCGTGTCGGCCGACGACATCAGCCCGATGCAGCACGTCGACATGCAGGCGGCGGCGCAAAAGTGGGTGGACTCGTCCATCTCCAAGACCGCGAACGTGCCGACCAACTATCCCTACGAAGACTTCAAGGACATCTACTTCCACGCCTACAAGAAGGGCCTCAAGGGCTGCACCACCTTCCGCTTCAACCCGGCCGCCTTCCAGGGCGTGCTGGTGAAGGACGCCGACCTCGCCAACACCGTGTACCGCTTCGAACTGGAAGACGGCAGCGTGATCGAGGCCAAGGGCAACGAGGAAGTCGAATACGACGGCGAAACCCACACCGCCGCCAACCTGTTCGATGCGCTCAAGGAAGGCTACTACGGCAAGTTCTGATCAACGCGCATGGAACCGTGCCCGAAGCGGCTGTTGTGAAAAGTCAGGGCAGGAAGCCCGTTCTGGTGCCCACAACCGAAGCTGCTGGTCTCGGGAAACCTTTCAGCGAAGCAGCGATCAGGGACGATCGCATGAACAAACGCAGGAAGCCCGTTCTGGTGCCCCATGGCCAGAAACGCCGCGGTTGAATGAAACACTCGCCGAGGCAGCGATCAGGGACGATCGCAGGAACAAACGCAGGACGCCCGTTCCGGTATCCACAACCGAGGCCGTCGGTTCTCGGCAAGACATTCGATGATGCAGCGATCAGCGACGATCGCACCCAAAAAGGTGTAAAAAGCAAGCCGAGGCATGCGCCGACCACGCTGCCGTTGTGTGAGAATGGGTCACGGCGACGCGCGTCGCCGTCAAAAGTGCAAACCAGTGGTCCACTGTCAACGATCCATCCGGAGGAGCATCCGATGAGCAACGAAACAACGTTCCCGTGGAGCATCACCGAAGAACCCGCGGCGCCCGCCGCTCCGGCACCCGCCCCCGCGAAACCCGCGGCCAGGAAGCCGGCCAGGAAGAAGAAGGCCGCGAAGAAAGCTGCGAAGAAGCCGGCAGCCAGGAAAGCCGCCAGGAAGCCGGCGAAGAAAAAGGCCGCCAAGAAGTCCACGCGCAAGGCGGCGAAGAAGACCACGCGCAAGGCCGTGAAGAAGGGTGGTCGCAAGGCCGCGAAGAAAACCGCACGCAAGACCGCCCGGAAGGGTGCACGCAAGGCAGCGAAGAAGACCGCGCGCAAGACCGCCCGGAAGGGTGCACGCAAGGCGGCCAAGAAGACCACACGCCGGGCCACCAAGAAGACGGCCCGCAAGGCGGTGAAGAAGGGCGCGCGCAAGGCCGCCAAGAAAGGCGACAAGCGCAAACCCGCGAAGAAGGCAGCCAAAAAGGGCGCACGCAAAACCGCCCGCCGCAAGAAAAAGTAATCACGCGACACCCTGACGCCGGCCCCGGCCGGGCCGGCGTCGTTTTGGACTCCCGCAGGAACCCGACGCAATGACGATTCGCATCAACAAGAAGATCAAGGGCTACGAGGTGCTCGGCAACGAGGCGAAAGCCGCGCCGGAAACCGTGCCCCAGAGTGCCCCGACCGAAGCGCCCGCGACGCCCGGGTTCAAGGTCATCCAGATGCACGAAAAGCTCGAGCGTCCGGAAGTCCTGATCGGCAACACCTACAAGATCAAGTCGCCGCTGATCGAGCACGCGATGTACAT
>DASUKQ010000044.1:0-7245 GCA_036278635.1 Rhodanobacteraceae bacterium | reverse complement strand
CGCCTGACCGCGGCCGATCGGCCGGGCGTGGCGCAACCGGTGCCGGAGCGCGATATTCCCGATCGCCGTTGGGGCGCGATCATGCTGGGCGCGCTGGCGATGTTCCTGTTGTTGATGGGTGGATGGGAATGGCATTGGCGGAGCTTCGGCGTGGAGCCGAGTATCGCCAACACCGATGCGCTCTGGGCCACGCAGCGTCGCCGCATCGACAGTGGGGAAGGCAATGGCGCGACGGTCGTGATCGGTTCCTCACGTCTGCTGTTCGACCTGCAATTGCCGGTGTGGCAGAAGCTTTCCGGCCAGCGGCCGATCCAGCTCGCGATGGAAGGCACCTCGCCGATGTTCGCGCTGGAGGACCTGGCGGGCGACCCGAATTTCCGCAATGGCCGCCTGCTCGTCGGCGTGGCGCCCGATCTGTTCTTCAGCGGATTCATGGTGCGCGGCAACCTGCTGGCGTACATGCGCAAGCAGTCGCCTTCGCAGCGCGTCGGCCAATGGTTGTCCATGAAGTTCGTCGAGCCGCATTTCGCGTTCGACGATCCCGACTACGCGCTGCCCACGGTGTTGGCGCGGCAAGCGTGGTGGCCGGCACGTCCCGGCATGCACGCCGCCAAACCGGTCCGCAAGCTGATGGTCGTGGTCGACGAGGACCGCGCCACCCATATCTGGGACAAGCTGGAAAAGGATCCCGCCTACGCCGCGCTGGCGCAGAGCATCTGGGCGCAGCACTTCACGCTGCTGCGCAACGTGCCGGCGCGGGCCTTGCAGAAGGGCTCGGACGAACAGATCAGGCGCGCTGCGGTCGCCGTTGCAGCATTGCGCAAGCGCAACGTGCAGGTGATCTTCGTGCGTACCCCCAGCGCCGGCGGCTATCTGGCTCTCGAGGACGAACTGTTTCCGCGCGCGCGCACCTGGGACGTGCTGCTGGCGAAGACCGGCGCGCCCGGCGTGCATTTCCAGGATCATCCGGAGCTGCAGGGGTTCTGGCTGCCTGAGTGGTCGCATCTTGCAGCGAGCGATGCGGGGCGGTTCACGCGCGCGCTCTACGCAATCATCGAGCATGACACCGGGCATCGCACGGCGAGCGCAAGCGTGCAGGCTCGCCGCCCGTGAATGGCTCGGTCGGACCGCGTCGCCTGCAGGATTTTTCCGCGGACGTGGCAGCGCGCTCCGCCCGATGGCTGCTGCAGTTCGTCGTCAGCCCGAAGTGCTGCCCCCCACGCGCTCGATCCGCCCGCAGGCGATCGGCAGGATGACTTGGGCCGGGATCGGGCCGAGCGAGGCGACCGTGGACGGCAACTTGGTGCCGTCGGGAACGCCGTGGATGTAAACGACGCGCTTGGCGAGATCGAGCTTCTGCCCGGGGAACTGCTTGGCGAAGGCGGCGTCCAGCGCCTTCAGCGAAACCGTTTCGTGGTAGTGGTAATCGCCATGGGCGTCCGCCGTCGGATAGGTTCCGTGGGCGACGTCCATGCTGGCCGGATCGGCGATGAAGGGGACCATCGTGGTGCCGGAGGTCTTGCCGGTTTCGATCAGGTCGACGATGCCGTCGTGGTTGGCGTCCTGGGCCATGCTCGCGCAGGTGGCGGCCTGTCCGTCCTTGAACCCATGGAAGTGCTGCCAGTGGATCGTGTCCGGGGGCGCGCCGTGCACGCGGATGTCGATGGTCAGCTTGTCGCCATTGACGGTGAAACGCGCTTCGCCGGCGGTCGACGCGTGGGCCGCAGCCTTGTTCATCGGTTGCAGGTGCGCGACGTACTCCGCGTGCGCGGGGCTGGCCGCCTTTGCCAAGCCCGAGGGTACGAGGGCAAGGGTGCTGGTGGCCAGCGCCAACAGGCAAGCGTTCTGGATGTTCATCGCGATCCTCCGTGGCTGTATGCGAGTTCGACAGTGTCGAACAACCGCGGAATCCTGGCATGACCTGCGTCAAACCTGCGTGTTCATTGCAATCCGCGCCAAATCGCATCGAGCAGTTCGCCGTTGGGATCGAGGCTTTGTTCCCAGTACATGACGCCGCCCAGATGGTGGGCCTTGACGAAGGCAGCCTTGGCGGCGATGGATTCGGGATCGTCGTAGGTGATGAAGGTCCGCGTCGAGGTGTTCCACAACCACGGCGCGTCCGCCTTCGCATCCCAGTGGCGAACAAAACCGTGCTTGCCGATGAACCCGGCTTTCAGTTTCGGCCACGGGATTTCGTCGACGTATTTTTTGTAAGGCCGATACAGGCCGTCGTGTGCGGGGTTCACGTCGCCGAATTCGCGGCCATAGAACGCGGCCCCGATCACCAACTTGCGGGGTGGCACACCGGCGGCAAGGAATTGTCCGACTGCGCGATCGGTGGTGCGTGCATCGGCCGGCGCGAATTGCGACGCGTGCAGGCCGGTGTGGTGGCAGGTATCCGGCGTCATCGAGTTGCAGAAGTCGTAGGTCATCAGGTTGAACCAGTCGACGTACCGGTTCACCGCCGCGATGTCGACGCCGCTGGCGAACGGACCGTCGGCGACCGCGATGCTCAAGGTGTAATGACGACCGTGCGCGGCGCCCGCCGCGTCGAGGCCGGCGCGCACGGCCTTGAGAAGCAGGGTGAAGTTGTCGCGGTCGTCAGGACTGGAGGCGATGCCGGATTCGTGGTGGCCGGGATATTCCCAGTCGATGTCGAGGCCGTCGGCACCGTGATCCACCACCAGGCGTGCGGCGCTTTCCGCGAACGCCTTGCGACCGGCGGGTGTCCGCGCGGCTTCGGAAAAACCGCCCGCGCCCCAGCCGCCCACGGAAATGTCCACCTTCAATGCCGGATCGCGTGCCTTGAGCGCGACCAGCGACCGCAGCTTCCGGGCGGCGACATCGGCCAGCATCACGCGACCAGCTTGTACCTTCGCGAATGCGAAGATCAGCGTGTCGATCTTGTCGACATCCTTGTCCTGTGCCGGGTTCCAGCCCGTTGCATAACCGATCACGCGATACTGCGCAGGCGCGTTGTCCGCGCATGCCCACCCGCCGACCAGCAGCATCGCGGTGGCGAGCAGCGCGGCGAGGGCTGCGCGGCATGAAGGCCTGTGCGCGATTTCAGCGTTTGTCGAACAAGGCATGCACGTCCTTGATGAACATCGCGTTGCTCGCGGCGCGCGCGTAGAACATGTGGCCACCCGGATACTCCTTGACCTCGACGCGGGTCGGATCGCCCATCGCGGGCATCTGGTCCACGACCAACACCGAAACCATGAAGGGACAGGACAGGTCGTCCCAGCCGTGCGCGATCAGGACGCGCAGGTTCGAATCGTTGGCCACGGCTTCGCGCAACTGCTTGACCGATCCCTGCTCGGCATCATCGTCGTCGTGCCACAAGCGGTTGACCGCGTAATTGAGCGTCTGGTATTGGCCGTCGAACTTCCAGCCGACCGTCTGCGTCACGAAGTGCACCATGGCGGTGGTGGTCGGGGCAATGATGCCGTTGAGGATCGGGTCGCCGCTGCGTTGGTGCGGCGCGTACGGGAACGGATCCCAGGCGGTGTAGTTGGAATCGTAACGGCTGCCGAGCTTGCCTTCCGAACGATACACTTCGCGCAGGTAGGCTTGCGTATCCAGGCGTCCGCCCGAGTGCTTGACGAAGGTCGGGTCGAGGCCGGTGATCGCGGTGACCTTCTTGATCATCGCGTCGTAGGCGGCGGGATCGCTGCGCCCCTTCATCAGCGTCTGGGCGTATTCGCCGCGGGTGTAGGCGATGATCGGCGCCATGTTCGCAGCATCGAGCTTGCCCTCGCGTTCAAGATGCGCGGCGGCAATCGAGGGCAGGGTGGTCATCCATGCCATCGGCGAGACGTTCTTGTCGCTCCACGCCATCGGATCGAGATAAGGCGACAGCAGCACCATGCCGTTCATCGCGACGCCGAGCCGCGTTTGCAGGTAATAGGTGATGCGCGGGCCGCGGAAGCCGCCGTAGCTTTCGCCGGTGATGTACTTGGGCGATTGCATCCGCGCGTTCTTCACCAGCCAGTCGTAGACGATCTGCGAGAGGTAGTGGATGTCGGCGTCGGTGGAGTAGAAATCCTTGGTCGCCTGCTTGTCGTCCACCAGCGCGCGGCTGTAGCCGGTGCCGACCGGATCGATGAAGACGAGGTCGGTGAATCCGAGCCAGGTGTTCGGGTTGTCGTGCAGGGCGGCCGGTTGCGAGGGCGTGTCGCCCGGCGCGCCGAAACTGACGATCCTGGGTCCGATGGCACCGAAGTTCAGGAACACCGAGGCCGCCCCGGGGCCACCGTTCAGCGCAAAGGTCACGGGCCGGTTCTTTCCGGGCATTGTGTAAGCCGTGTACACCACCTGCGCGATCGTCTTGCCCTTCTCGTCGCGGACCGGCAGCCAGCCGACCGTCACGGTGTACTTGAGGGTGCGGCCAGCGACGACCGTGGCCTGGTCCTTGCGGGCCGTCGCGGGGAATGGCGGAAGCTGGTACGCGGACTTGCTGCCGGCGTCCTTCGTCGCTGCGTCTGCGTGGACCAGCGAAGGGGCGGCGCAGGCGGCGACGGTGGCCACGGCAAAAACCGTGGCGAGCCAAGGTTTGAACATCGACGGACTCCCCGGGGAAAAGCCGCAAGCTTAACGCTGGCGCGGTTGGACGCGACCGTGCTGAAAGGCACGGTCGCCGTTTTGCATCACGTTGCGGCGGGGCGCGTGGATCAGCCGCCGGCAGTGCCTGCCGAAGCCGGAACCCCCGTGGCGGGCGCCTGGGTCCCGGCGGGGGCAGGCGTTGCCGCGGCACCTGCAGCCTGCGCCGGGTATTGGCCGATCTGCAGGGCGTACTGCGCGTTTTTCCCGGGCGGCACCGCCGCGGGATCGACGTAGACGTGGATCGTGTACGTTGTCGCCGTGGCCGCCGACGTGGACCACGTCGCGGTGCCGGTGCTGGCGGTGTCGACCAGTTGCGTGCCATCGACCTGGTTCGCGACCTTGAAGTGCAGGCCCGGGGTGCGCGTGATCAGGTTGATCTGCAGGGCGTTGCCTGCGGCGATCGCCACCGTGTAATCGTGGGAAGTCGCCTGTGCGTCCATCGCCCCTACTTCCTGTACCCACGGATTGCCCTGCTGGAATGTCACCGCGGTCGTCGCGGTCTGCATGTCCTCGGGACCGTAATGCCCGATTTGCAGTGCGTATTTCGCCTCTTCCCCGCGCTCCATGGCATACGGGTCGACATAGACATGGATGGTGTAGCTCGTTGCCGTCGGGTTGGGCGAGGACCAGGTCGTCGCACCGGTCTGGTAGGTATCCACCAGTTGCTTGCCATGGGTCTCGTCGCGCACCTTGAAAAACACGTTCGGATCGCGCGTGACGAGGTTGACCTGCAAGGTCTTGCCGGCGGCGACATCGACCGAATAGTCGTGCGAGGCGTCACGACGGTCGACGCTGCCGACTTCCTGGGTCCAGGGATTGTTCGCCTGGAAAGTGACCGCGACGGGCGAGTCGGCGAGGGCGGGCAGGGCCATGCAGCTGGCGAGGCCGAGGCCGGCCGCAACGCGAAGAAGCAGATGGAAGCGTGGCATGAGTGGAATCCTTGCGCGGTTGGGTTCGCTCTTGGAAAGGGATTCGACGGCAAAGCCGCCGCATTGCATTCAGGCGTGCGTCCAGCATCCTGGCCAGCTGCGCCGGCGTTGTCGACCGCCGCGAAGGCGCCGGACGCGCGGGAAACGGTGCGTTCCGGATGGCAATGCCCTTCGGCGGTGGCGCCCCCGTCACGGCCACGCGAGTCTAGCACCCGCGGGTATCGCTCCGGTATACATGACGATCCGTGGTGCCGCAGCGACGCGCGCGGCCGACCCTGCCAGCGAGAGACCCATGTCCAGTTATCCGTTGACCCTCGCCATCCTCGCCGTGACCTGCATCGTTTCGTGGATCGCGTTCAAGGACGGCAAGCTGTTGCAGCGCCTGTTGCTGTGGCCGCCGGCCGTCGAGAAGAAGCACGAATACTGGCGGCTGCTCAGTTACGGGCTGGTGCACGCGGACTTCCAGCACCTGCTGTTCAACATGATCACGTTGTTCTTCTTCGGACGCGCGATGGAGGGGCTGTACTCGCAGCACCTGGGTCCGTTGGGGTTCCTGTGGTTCTACCTGGGCGGACTGCTGGTCTCGATCCTGCCGACCTACATCAGGAACCGCCACAACCCGAACTACCGCAGCCTCGGCGCGTCGGGGGCGGTGTCGGCGGTGCTGTTCGCCTTCATCCTGATCTCGCCGTGGTCGATGATCATCGTGCTGGTGTTGCCGTTGCCGGCGATCCTGTACGCGGTCGCGTTCCTGGGCTATTCGATCTACATGGATCATCGCGGCGGGGGCTACGTCAACCACAGCGCCCACCTTTGGGGCGCCGCGTACGGCATCGTGTTCACGGTGATCATGGATCCGCGGGTGATCCCGTTCTTCCTGCGGCAGTTGCGGAATCCGCATTTCGGCATGTGAGGAGCTGGGCGTTACAATGTGGAGCTTCAGCGCGGCGAATGCGCATCCATTCCTCTCGCACCGAACCCCATGAGCGAATCCGTCAGCACGATCCGTCCCGCGCCGGGCAGCAAGTTCACCAGTCCGCAGGGCACCCGCGCGGTCAAGGATGGCATCCGCCCGAGTGCCCTGAGCCGCGTCCCCGATGCGACGCGCAAGCCGCCGTGGCTGCGGGTGAAGCTGCCGACTGGCGCGAGGTACGAGGCCATCCGCGACATCGTGCGCAGCCACAAGCTGTCGACGGTGTGCGCGGAATCGAAATGCCCGAACATCGCCGAATGCTGGGGCCGCGGCACCGCCACGCTGATGCTGATGGGTTCGGTGTGCACCCGTGCTTGCAAGTTCTGCTCGGTCAGTACCGGTAATCCGCACGGCTGGCTGGATCCGATGGAGCCGGCCAGCGTGGCCGACGCGGTGGCCCTGATGGACCTGAAATACGTGGTGCTGACCTCGGTCGATCGCGACGACCTGCCAGATGGTGGCGCCGCCCATTACGCCGCCTGCATCCGAGCGATCCACGGCCGGATGCCGCAGACCGCGGTCGAGGCACTGACCCCGGATTTTGCCGGCAAGCACGACAAGGTTGCTATCGTTCTTGATGCTGAATTAGCGACTTATGCGCAAAACATCGAAACTGTCGAAAGATTGACCCACCCGGTGCGCGATCCGCGCGCCGGCTATCGGCAGACCCTGGATATCCTGAAATTCGCCAAGGGCTACGCGCCGGAAACCATCGTCAAGACCAGCATGATGCTGGGC
>DASUKQ010000043.1:0-45724 GCA_036278635.1 Rhodanobacteraceae bacterium | reverse complement strand
CTGTCTCCGCCGCCACCGAACCAGGCAAGCTCGCTTTCCGTGTAAGACAACCGCGCATAGGCCAGCGCAAAATCCGGGGCTTGCGCAATGGCCTGCTGGTAGAGCGGAATCGCGGCTTTCATGCTCGCGGTGTCGTAATTGATGTTGCCCTGGTTGGCCTGGTACTCGGCTTGCAGGAACAGGTTGTTGGCGGCCGGGCTTGAGCTCATGTCGCTGGCGAGGCGCGCGGTTTCGGCGGGCGAGAGCTTGGCCTTCAGCGCCGTTGCTATTTTCTCCGCCACGTCGCCCTCGACGCCGAACACGTTGGTGAGGGTGCGGGTGTAGGCCTTGGCCCAGATGTGGCCGTCGGTTTTCGTGTCGATCAACTGCACGTTGATCAGCACTTCGTCGCCGGCCTTCTGCACGCTGCCTTCGAGGATCGTCGCGACACCGAGTTGCTCGCCGATGGTTTTCAGGTCTTCGGGCTGGCTGGCATATTTGGCGGTGGAGGTGCGCGCGATGACCTTCAATCCGCCGATGTCGGCCAGCTTGGTCAGGATCAGGTCCTGGATGCCGGCCACGAAGTATTCGTTTTTCTTGTCGTCGCTCAGATTCTGGAACGGCAGCACCGCGATGGATTTGGCGGGGATGGCTTGCGCGGCATGCAGACCGGATCCCGCCGCTGCGGCGACGGTATCCGGGATGGCCACTTCCGGATTGCGCTGCGCGCCATCCAGGCTACGAGCCTTCGCCACGGCTGGCACGGGTGGGCTTGCGTGCCGCAACACCAGCACCCGCCACCCCAAAAGCGCCACCGCCGCGACCAGCACGACGACGATGATCACGTTGAGCTTGCGACCCATCTGGCGGCTCTCGTGTTCCGCGCGCGCATCCGGCGAATCCGCCGATTCGGTGCGGCGGATGCCCTCGGGCGTCATTTCATAAACCCACGCCAGCGCCACCGCGATCGGGAACCCGATCACGATCAGGATCACGACAAGCCGCACCGCCCAGTTCGGGATATTGAAGAACGGGAACACCTGGGTCGCGATCTGCACCAACAGCCAGCCGGCCACGGCGTAGGCGATCGCGACGCGCACCACGTGGCGGCGCTTCAGCTCTTCGATGAATCCGGGCCTGTCGGCTGACACCGCGAATCGGGTTCCCCTGCCGGCAACGGGCCGGCCTCCACCGCGGCGAGTGTACGCAATCCCGCGGCGCCGCGCAGGTCGGCGAATGACTCACCTTGCTTCTCCCTTCCGCAGGAAGGAGGTGAACCGCGTGGCGCGACCCGCGCGCCATTGACGCACGTCAATGTGCGTTCTTCATCGGGGAATCCCGCGGCGGAAGCCGCTACGCGGATTCCGCCCTACCACGACCGGTAGAACAAGGTAGGGCGGAATCGGCGCAGCCGCTTCCGCCAACCCGGTGCCACCCTGCGATGACTGCGCCGCTGCGTCGCTGAAACAGTGTCCGCGATTTCCGGGATGGTGCGGATGTTTTCGAGCGCCGTTGTCTGGTTGCCTCCAGGCCGGAGGCGCCGCTTCCTCCAAATTTCCACCGCGTGCGCTACTCCACCCAACCTTTGCACACGATCGTCTTGCAGGCTTTTCCGCGCGTGGATAGCGTCCGGACAGCAGGCAGCACCGAAGCCGGTCGCTGCAATCGTCAAGAGGTCCATCATGAAACAGGTCAAGCTGAAGTCATTCAAACGGGTCGTGCTTGCAGGCCTTGTCGCCGCAGCATTCCTGCCGGCGCTTGCCGGCGCGACACCGACGGCGTTCAATGTCGAGGGACAATGGGATCGCGGTTTCGTCGCGGGTGGCGGCACGTTCAGCGGCATGATGTCCGTGGACACCATCGCTGGCGAGATACTGTCGATGGAGATCCTGTTTGCGGATTTCCCGACGCTGCCGGCGTTCAACACGATCCTCAGCCAGCAAGCGTCGTCGGGCCAGTGGCTCGTCGGTCTTGGAAACGGCAGGCTGGACCCGTTCGGGTCGCCGGAACGCGTGTCGTTCAGCATCATCCCCAGCCCCGGCGTGGGCTCGCTGGTCGGATTTGAAAGCGGCGTGATCCGGCAGGGCGGCTCGGGGATTCTCGACACCGGTACCACGATAAAGATTTTGCAGAATTTCAAAGGCAACATCACGCCTGCGGTTGCAAGCGTGCCGGAGCCTGCCACGTTGGGAATGTTTGGCCTGGGTACCTTGCTGATCGGTGGATTCGTGACGCTGCGTCGGCGTATGGGATGACCTGATTGGCGGCGGAGGCCACCACGCCCCCGCCGACTCAGGGATTCCGTACTACTCCTGTTCGTCCTCGAAGCGCAGGTGTTTCACGCTGCGCCCGTTGCGGCGCACCAGGCGGAGCGCCTCGATCCCGATGCGCAGATGGCTCTCGCGGAAATCCGCCCTGACCTGCGCGTCCGAGACGGCGGTCTTGACGCCCTCGGGCACCATCGGCTGGTCCGACACCAGCAGCAGCGCGCCCGACGAAATCCGGTTGGCGAAACCGGCCGCAAAGATCGTCGCGGTTTCCATGTCGATCGCCATGCAGCGCAGAGTACGCAGGTAGGCCTTGAAGGTCTCGTCGAACTCCCACACCCGGCGGTTGGTGGTGTACACGGTGCCGGTCCAGTAGTCGTGGCCGAGGTCGCGGATCATCGTCGATACGCCGCGCTGCAACTGGAACGCCGGCAGCGCCGGCACCCTGGACGGCAGGTAATCGTCGCTGGTGCCTTCGCCGCGAATCGCCGCGATCGGGAGGATCAGGTCGCCCAGCCGGTTCTTCTTCTTGAGCCCGCCGCACTTGCCAAGGAACAACACGGCGCTGGGCATCACCGCGGACAGCAGGTCCATCACCGTTGCGGCGTTCGGACTGCCCATCCCGAAGTCGATGATGGTCAACCCGTCGGCGCTCGCGCAAGGCATCGGCCGCTCGCGATCGACGATGCGCGACCCCGTCAGCATGCAGAACGTTTCCACATAGCCGATGAAGTTGGTCAGCAGGATGTACTTGCCGAAATTTTCCAGTTGCTCGCCGGTGTAACGCGGCAACCAGTCACGCACGATGTCGAGCTTGTCCTGCATGGCGTGCAGTGTGCCACGCACGACACGATTCAGCGCGCCCGTTCGCCCACGGGGGCCATCGCGACGGCCTCGCGCCGATAGACCACCACCCGATTTCGGCCTTCCGCCTTGGCGCGGTATTGCGCGGCGTCGGCGCATCCCACCAGGGTTTCCACATCAGCCATCGATGCATCGCGCAGCGCAACGCCGATGCTCACGGTGAGCGCGATCAGGTGCTCGCCGATCGGTACCCGCAATGCGGCGGTGCGCGCGACGATACGTTCGGCCACCTGCGGTGCCACGGCCGCGCTCATCCCGTTCAACACGATCAGGAATTCTTCGCCGCCGTACCGTCCCATGCGATCGGCGCGACCGAGCTCCGCACGGATCGCCTCGGTCACCGCGCACAGGCACGCATCGCCCGCCGCGTGCCCGCGGCTGTCGTTAATCTGCTTGAAGCGGTCGATGTCCAGGAACAATACCGCCAGCGGTCTCGACCCTGCGGCGGCCGCCTGCCAGTCATCGTGCAACCGGTCGAGGATCGCGCGGCGGTTGTAAATGCCGGTGAGCGGATCGAACTGCGCCATGTGGGTGGCGTGGTCGCGTTCGTGCCGCACCTGCAGGGTGCGGTCGGCGAGTCCCACCGTGATGATCACGGCCGCATACGCCATGCTTGCCGGAAACCCGAATTCGAGCCACGCCGGCAATGGCCAGCCGGCCACCAGTTGCACGACGCGCGACACCGTCAGCGCGAGCAGCGGCACCCACGACAACAGGAAAAAGCCGGCCTGCCGGCTGCCGCGGCGCCACGCCAGCCAGCCGGTCACCAGCGCGATCACCGTGGTCACGATCAACACGACATTGACGGTGTTCGGCAGCCACGTGTCCGGACGCAACCATGGCATCCAGATGATCGCGGCGAACGCCAGCAACGGCCAACGCAATACGCCGAGCGCGGTGGCAAGCCGGGGCGTGTAACGGGGCAAATCGGCGAACTCGAGGATGAACCAGATCGAAAATCCCGCCGCGAGCGCCGCCATCGACTGGCCGGTGTGGAAGCCGAATGGCGTCAACAGCCCCGCAGCGGGCATCGCGAACAACTCGCCCGACACCGTCATCGCGTACACGATCTGCGCCGCGACGTAGACCATGAAGTACAGGAACATCCGGTCGCGCAGGACTACCCAGAAACATCCGATCACCAGCACCATCGCGAGCTGCACGCTGGTAAACAGGGTGCTCGCGCGCACGAACCACAGGTCACGTGCGCGGTATCCGTCCGAATCGGCCACGCGCACCTGGATCGGCTGGCTCTGGCCCGGATTGCCGAGCGCGAGGTAGATCGGCTGATCGGCGCGCAGGTCCGGTGGAAGCGGCCAGACCACCGCATGATGCGAAAAACGCGGGTCGAGCGCGGCGTCGTACACGGTCCCGGTGCGCGGCCGGTAATCGGGAGGCAGGTAGGCCGTCAGGCCGGCGCGCGTGTTGCGGCCGATCGCGAGCACGGGCCGGCTGGCGCCGTGCCAGTCGTCGACAAGCCGCAGCTCGTACCACGCGGTGCGGGAGCGCGGCGCGCGCAACCAGACGGATGTTTTCGAAGCGCCAGGGGCCGCGGCCGCGAGCCCGGGCGCGTGGCCGGCCGCGAGCGCCGGCGCGGCCGGCAGCTCAACGACGCGCACGGCCACATCGCCCGCCGCCGCGGCAACAGGCCAGCACAACAGCAGCAACCCCCAGCGCAACAAACCCAAGCGCATGCGCAATCGCACCCTCGTCCGCCCACGGCGGCACCCGGGTCGACTGTACCGGTTTTCACCGGTCCGGCACAGGGTATCGCCGCAGCCGCAGTGTTAAGATGAAAGGTCCGAATCGCGCGGCGTCCCGGTCGACATGTCCAACCTGCCCGAAGAACTCAAGGAAGCTGCACTCGAGTACCATCGGTGCCCGCCCGCCGGCAAGATTCGCGTCGTCCCCACCAAGTCGCTTCTGAATGCGCGCGAACTGTCGCTGGCGTATTCGCCCGGCGTCGCCGCGGCCTGCGACGAGATCGTCCGCGACCCGACCCAGGCCCACGCGCTGACTGCGCGCGGCAACCTGGTCGGCGTGATCACCAACGGTACCGCGGTACTGGGCCTGGGCAACATCGGTGCACTGGCGGGCAAGCCGGTGATGGAAGGCAAGGCGATGCTGTTTCGCAAGTTCGCCGGGATCGATGTGTTCGACATCGAAATCGACGAACGCGATCCCGACAAGCTGGTCGAAATCATCGCCTCGCTGGAGCCGACGTTCGGCGGAATCAACCTCGAAGACATCAAGGCACCGGAATGTTTCCACGTCGAGCGCAAGCTGCGCGAGCGGATGAACATCCCGGTGTTCCACGACGACCAGCACGGCACCGCGATCATCGTCGGCGCGGCGCTGATCAACGCGTTGATCGTGGTCGGGAAGAAGATCGGCGACGTCAAGGTGGCCGCATCCGGCGCGGGCGCGGCCGGCATCGCCTGCCTCGACATGATGGTGCAGCTCGGCGTCAAGCCGAAGAACATCATGGTCAGCGACCGTGACGGCGTGTTGTACCAGGGTCGACCGGGACTCGATCCCAGCCTCGAGGGTTATGCACGCCGGACCAGCGCGCGCACGCTGGCCGAAATCGTCAAGGGCACCGACGTTTTCCTGGGCGTGTCTGCCGGCGGCGTCATGACGCGCGACATGGTCGCGACCATGTCGGACCGCCCCGTCATCCTCGCGCTCGCCAACCCCACTCCGGAAATCACGCCCGAGGAAGCGCGCGCGGCCAAACCCGATTGCGTGATCGCGACCGGCCGCTCGGACTATCCGAACCAGGTCAACAACGCGTTGTGCTTCCCGTACATCTTCCGCGGCGCGCTGGACGTCGGCGCCACCGGCATCAACGGCGCGATGACGGTCGCGTGCGTCCACGCGATCGCGCAACTCGCGCGGCGCGAGGCGTCCGACGTCGCCCAGCGCGCCTACGGCGGCAGGGTGCCGCATTTCGGGGCGGATTACCTCATCCCGCGCCCGTTCGACCCGCGTCTTCTGGTCCAGGTCGCGCCGGCGGTGGCCAGGGCCGCGATGGAGTCCGGCGTCGCCACGCATCCGCTCGCCGACCTGAACGCATACACCGAAAAACTCACCCAGTTCGTGTTCCGCACAGGGCTCGCGATGAAGCCGGTGTTCGAGCGGGCCCGCGCCAAACCGATGCGCGTGGCCTACGCCGAAGGCGAAGAAGAGATCGTGCTGCGCGCGGTGCAAACGCTCGTCGACGAAGACCTGGTGAAACCGATCCTGATCGGGCGGCCGGACGTGATCGCGCGCCGCATCGAACGCATCGGGCTGCGCCTGGCGGAAGGCCGCGACTTCGAACTGGTGAACATCAACTCCGATCCGCGCTTCGACGCCTACTGGCAGCACTACTACGAACTGATGCAGCGCCGCGGCGTGACACCGTCCTCCGCGAAATCGGTCGTGCGTTCGCGCCCGACCGTCATCGCTGCCCTGATGGTGGCGCGCGGCGACGCCGATGCGCTGATCTGCGGCACCGTCGGTCGCTACCAGCGCAAGGCCGGCTACATCCGCGACATCATCGGCCTCGACCGCGGCGTCGTGGCGCTGTCGTCGATGGCCGCCGTCGCCAACGACAAGGGCCTGACCTTCTTCCTCGACACCCACATGCAACACGATCCGACGCCCGAGCAGATCGCCGAAGCGACCCTGCAGGCGACCCTGCGGCTCAAGCTGCTCGGCGTCGTGCCGCACGTGGCGCTGGTCGCGGCATCCAATTTCGGCACCCGCAACACCCCGACCACGCGCAAGATGCAGGAAACCCTGCGGCTGCTGCGGGAACGCGACCCCGATCTCGAGGTCGAAGGCGAGATGCAGGCCGATGTCGCCCTCGATCCCGACCTGCGCGCCCGGGTATTTCCCAATTCACGCCTGACAGGCCGTGCCAACGTGTTCGTGTTCCCCAACCTCGCCGCGGCCAATGCGGCCTTCAATATCACCCGCTCGATGTCCGACGGCGTGGTGATCGGCCCGATCCTGATGGGCGTGGCCAAGCCCGCCCACGTGCTGACCCCGCAGGCCACGGTGCGGCGGGTAGTGAACATGAGCGCGATTGCGTGTGTCGAGGCGCAGATACGCGCGCCGCACATGCGGGCGGTGAAACGCAAGGCCCGCGCGAAGGCGTTGCGCAACGGCGGCATCAAGAAAACCAAGACATCCAAAACCGTCAAGAAGGTGGCGCGGGCGCCCGCGCACAGGAGCAAACGATGAACGCAGTGACGCAGGAATTTCTGGAACAGGATCCCGATCCGCGCGAAACACGCGAGTGGATCGAATCGATCGAAGCCGTCATCGACGCCGACGGCACCGAGCGCGCGCACCAGCTTCTGGAAAAACTGGTCGATGAAACCCGTCGCGCCGGCGGTTACCTGCCGTTCTCGACCACCACCGAATATGTCAACACCATCCCGCCGCAACTGGAGGCGAAGTCGCCCGGCGACGCCGCGATGGAATGGCGCATACGCTGCCTCATCCGCTGGAACGCGATGGCCATGGTGGTGCGCGCCAACCGCAAGCCGGGCAAGCTCGGCGGCCACATCGCGAGCTTCGCCTCGTCGGCCACCCTCTACGACGTCGGATTCAACCATTTCTGGCGCACACCATCCGGCGACCACCCCGGCGACCTGATCGGCTACCAGGGCCACTCGAGCCCCGGCCTGTACGCACGCTCGTTCCTCGAGGGACGGCTGAGCGCGGAACAGCTCGACAACTACCGCATGGAAACCGTCAACCCGCACGGCGCGGCCCTGCCGTCATACCCGCACCCCTGGCTGATGCCGGATTACTGGCAGGTGCCGACGGTGTCGATGGGCCTCGGGCCCATCCAGGCGATTTACCAGGCGCAATTCATGAAATACCTCGAAGCGCGCGGCCTGATGCCGAAGACCGACCGCAAGGTGTGGTGCTTCATCGGCGACGGCGAATGCGACGAACCGGAATCGCTGGGCGCGATCTCGGTCGCGGGGCGCGAAAAACTCGACAACCTGATTTTCGTGATCAACTGCAACCTCCAGCGCCTCGACGGGCCCGTGCGCGGCAACGGCAAGATCATCCAGGAACTCGAAGGCGTGTTCCGCGGCGCCGGCTGGAATGTCATCAAGTTGATCTGGGGCAGCTACTGGGACCCGCTCCTGGCGCGCGACACCAAGGGCGTCCTGCGCAAGCTCATGATGGAAACCCTGGACGGCGAGTACCAGGCGTGCAAGGCCTTCGGTGGCGCCTACACGCGCGAACACTTCTTCGGCAAGTATCCCGAGACCGCGGCGATGGTCGCCAACCTGTCCGATGAAGACGTCTGGCGCCTCAACCGCGGCGGCCACGATCCGCACAAGGTGTACGCCGCCTACCACGCGGCGGTGCACACCGAGGGCATGCCCACCGTGATCCTGGCCAAGACGGTCAAGGGCTACGGCATGGGCGCGGCCGGCGAATCGATGAATATCGCGCACCAGGCCAAGAAGATGCACCAGGACGCGGTCAGGATTTTCCGCGACCGCTTCCAGATCCCGATCGACGACAAGCAGCTCGAAGGTGACGGCATCGAATCGGTGCCCTATTACCACCCCGGCAAGGATTCGCCGGAAGTGCAGTACATGCTCGAGCGCCGCAAGGAACTGGGCGGCTCCAAACCCTTCCGAAGGGAGAAGTCCACGCAGTCGCTGCCGGCGCCCGATCTGAAGTATTTCGAGCAGATCACCAAGGGCACCGGCGACCGCGAAATTTCCAACACCATGGCGCTCGTCCGCGGCATGAACCTGCTGCTGCGCGACAAGCAGCTGGCTCCGAACGTGGTGCCGATCGTGGTGGACGAGGCGCGCACCTTCGGCATGGAGAGCATGTTCAGGCAGATCGGCATCTACGCGCCGGGCGGCCAGAAGTACAAGCCGCAGGACGCCGACCAGTTGCTGTACTACCGCGAAGCCGAGGACGGGCAGGTGCTGCAGGAAGGCATCTCCGAAGCGGGCGGCATTTCGGCATGGATCGCCGCGGGCACCAGCTACTCGGTGTCCGACCAGCCGATGCTGCCGTTCTTCATCTTCTACTCGTTCTTCGGCTTCCGCCGCGTGGGCGACCTGATCCTGGCCGGAGCCGACCAGCGCGCGCGCGGCTTCATCATCGGCGCGACCGCGGGGCGCGCGTTCGCCGGCGAAGGCCTGCAGCATTCCGACGGTTCGTCGCACCTGATGGCCAGCGTGATCCCCAACTGCAAGGCCTACGATCCCGCGTACTCGTACGAAATTGCGGTGATCCTGCGCGAGGGCATCAAGGAGATGTACGAAGAACAGCGGGACGTCTTCTATTACATCACCGTCACCAACCACAACTACGTCCATCCCGACATGCCGGAGGGTTGCGCTGACGGCATCATCAAGGGGATGTACTTGTTCCGGGACTCGGGAACCGGGGCCCGGGACCCGGAGAAGGCGAAAGCGAAAAGCAAGAGCAAGGCGCTGCGCGTGCAACTGTTCGGTTCGGGCGCGCTGATGCCGGACGTCGTCAGGGCGGCGGAATTGCTCGACGAGGAATTCGGCGTCAGGGCCGACGTGTGGTCGTGCACCAGCTTCAACGAGCTTGCCCGCGACGGCTTCGATTGCGAACGCTGGAACCGCCTGCACCCGAACCCCGGGGATCGGCGCACATCCTACGTGGCGCAATGCCTCGAAGGCCACGATGGCCCGGTGGTCGCCGCCAGCGAATACGTGCGCAACGTGGTCGACCCGCTGCGCACCGCCATTCCGGAGGGACGGCGTTTCATCCCGCTGGGCGCCGACGGCTTCGGTCGCAGCGACGCCGCCGAATCCCTGCGCGCGTTCTTCGAAGTGGACGCCCACTGGATCGCGCACGCCGCGATCGCGGCACTGGCGGAAGACGGCGCGATGAACGCCCAGGACGTCGAGCGCGCGATGAAGACATGGGGCATCGATCCGGAGAAGCCGAACCCGATCACGGTGTAGCGATGGCCGATGTCCCTGGTTCGCCCGTGGCGCGTCGGGGTTCAAGCACCAGCTTGCGCGAAAGTTTCGAGACGCCGCGCTCGTCGAACGCCTCGACCGCGACGACGTAGCGCACGCCCTTGTTGAGCGCGGTCAGCACCAGTCGGGTCGGCAGATCGGCGAAACGTTGGTGGGTTTCGTACAGGCGGTCGGGCGCGAGTCCCCAGCGCACGTTGTAGCCGACGGCGCCCGGTACCGCCTTCCATGTGATTTCTGCATCGCGTGCATCGGGCAGGCGCGTGGCCGACACCAGTTCCGGCGCGGGCGGCGGCGGACCATCGGCATTGCCGAATACCCGCAGGTCCGCGATCGCCAGGTGCTTCGCGCCGACGTGCACGTGCACGTACCGCACGTAGCGGATGCGCGCCGGACTTGAAAGTTCGACGTAGGCATCGGCATGATCCTGCGTCGAATGCGAAAGATCGGCAAGCGTCGTCCAGCGCTGGCCGTCGAGCGAGCCTTCGAGACGGAACTGCGTGACGATGTCCGGCGCGTCGCCGTAGCGCCCGGACTTGTAGTCGGCGTAGTTGACCTGCACCGCACGCACGGTGCGCGGGCCGCCGAGGTCGAGCGTCAATGTCTGTCCCGGATCGTCCTTTGAAGCGACCCAGAAGGTGCGCGGATTCTCGTCGGCCGCGTTCGACGCCGGATAACCCGTCAATTGCGAGGACGCCATCGCGGCCTTGTGGTATGACAGCAGCATCCAGCCGGTGAAGGTGTTTTCACCGGGCTCGAGCTTGTGGTCCGGCATCCGCTGCGGGAAATCGCCGAAACGGGTATCGACCCACATCTGCCCGTCCCGGGTGAATCCGGCGGGAAACAGATCGACGCGCCGCTCGAAGCGCCAGTTCACCCCCACCCACATCGTGCCACTGTTCCAGAAGTTGCCGTACGCATCCTTGAACGTAGAGCCGTGGCCCGCGCCCACCACGAAGCCACCCGGCTTGTAACCGACCGGGTTGTACGGGGCATAAGTGAACGGGCCGAGCGGCGCCGCGCCGACGTACACGCCGGTGGCGTAGACGTTGTATTCGGTCCCAGGCGCGCCGTACTGCAGGTAATAACGTCCGTCGTGCTTGTTCATCCACGCGCCTTCGATGTACGGCGCAATGCTCGTGTCACCGTGGTCCTTGCCGAAGCGTTCCCATCCGTGCAGCACGGGATCGGCGCGCAACAGCGCCAACGGTTTGGTAATGAACCGGACGCGCTTGCCTTCGCCTTCGGCGGCCTTGTCGAACGCGAAATCGAGTTCCGCGCCGTAGATCGGGAACACGTTGGACGAGTCCCAGTACAGATAGATCCTGCCGTCGTCATCCCGGAACAGGCCCGGATCCCAGGGGCCCGGCGGCAGGTCGCCCGGTTTCATTTCCTTTTCGTGTCCAGCCCATGTTGCGCCCGGCACCTTCGGCAACTGGCGTGTCCAGAAATTCCAGTGGCCGTGTGCCGGGTCGGTGGAATACAGCAACGGCCGCGGGCCCATCGCGGACTCCATCAGGAACAGCTTGCCGTCGGCGACCAGCGTCGCCGGCGCCACCGGCCCGTGGAACGGCCAACGGTCCGGCTTCACGAAGGACCAATGCACCAGATCGCTCGAACGCCAGTAACCGTCGGCCAGGGTCAGGAACAGGTAATACGCGCCCTCGTAGCGGACGATCGCGGGATCCGCACCCGTGCGGTACGAGATGCCCCGGTTCATCTGCTCGTAATTGTAGCGGTAGTCGAGGTCGAGCGGATTGATCCAGGTGCGGCCGGAGGCTGCCGCGGCAATTGGAGTCGCGAGCGCGTAGGCCAGCGCCAGCGCGCAAGCGAACGCCGGACGTGCACGCTGTGGACTTGTCGACATGCGGGCAGCATGTGGCGGCATCCGCGCCGATGCAAGCGCGGATTCGACGTCGCCGGATCCGGTGCGCGACGCAACTGCCATGATTTTCCGGACCGGCAGCCGCACGCACATGTGCGCTTCGCAACGAACGCGCGCATGGTAGTCGCCGTGCACGCGCTTCGACGGGCGGACACCTGCGCCATCGCGGCGTCGGCGTTACACTCGGCGATTCGTCGTCGAGAGGATGTCGCCATGCGTCGCAACGTTTCGTTCGCACTGATTGCAGGGCTTTGCATCGCGGTTGCAGCGTGCAGCTCCCCCACGGACACCGGCAACCCCGGCTCCGCTCCGGCCGCGACGGGCAGCGTCGTCTCCCCGCCCGCGGCAGCAGGCAGCGCGGCCGGAGCATCCTCCGTCGGCCAACCGTTCTCGAGCGCGATCACGGCGCAGGGCTTCCGTGCCTACGACAAGGCCATTTCCTCCGACGAGATGGACGGTCGCAAGCCCGGCACGCCCGGCGGCGAGCGCGCCAAGAACTGGATCGTCGAGCAATTCAGGCAATTGGGCCTGGAACCCGGCAATCACGGCTCGTGGTTCCAGAAGGTGCCGACGGTTTCGACCACGCTGCAGAATCCCGACACGGTCAAGCTCAGCGTCGACGAAGGCGGCGGCACGCAGACCTTCGATTTCGGCAAGGACATGGTCGCGCTGACCCTGCAGGCCAAACCGCACGTGGCGATCAAGGATTCCGACATCGTGTTCGTCGGTTACGGCGTCAACGCGCCCGAATCGGACTGGAACGACTACAAGGGTCTCGACGTGAAGGGCAAGACCGTGGTGGTGCTGGTCAACGATCCCGGTTTCGGCGACCAGGATGCGAGCCTGTTCAAGGGCAAGGCCATGACCTACTACGGGCGTTGGACCTACAAGTACGAGGAGGCCGCGCGCCAGGGCGCGGCGATGTGCCTGATCGTGCACACCTCCAACGAAGCGGCGGGTTATCCGTGGTCGGTGGTCAAGAACAGTTGGGGTGGCCCGCAACTGGCGCTGCCGCAGAGCGAGGACCCCGGTCCGCGCCTGCCGGTCGCCGGCTGGCTCACGCGTGACGCGGCCCAGCGCCTGTTCGCGAAGGCCGGTCTCGAATTCGACAAGCTCGCAGCCGAGGCCGACCATCGCGGCTTCAAGCCCGTCGACCTGAAGGCGACCGCTTCGATTGCGCTGGACAGCAAGATCGCCCATGGCAGCGCCGACAACGTGCTCGCCATGATCAAGGGCACGGAGAAGCCGGACGAGGTCGTCGTGTATTCCGCGCATTGGGACCACCTGGGCGAGGACGACAGCCTGAAGGGCGACAAGATCTACAACGGCGCGATCGACAACGGCACGGGCATCTCGGCGCTGCTGGAAATCGCCAAGGCGTTCGCGAAGCAGAAGCCGGCGCCGAAGCGCAGCGTGCTGTTCGCGGCCGTGACGCTGGAAGAATCGGGTCTGCTGGGTTCGCTGTATTACACCCAGCACCCGGTGTTCCCGATGGACAAGACCGTGGCCGACATCAACATGGATGCGATGGACGTCATCGGTCCCACCAAAAACCTGCAGATCATCGGCAACGGCCAGTCGCAACTGGAAGACATGCTCAAGGCAGCGCTGAAACAGCAGGGCCGCTACGCCAGCCCCGACGCCACCCCCGAGAACGGCTTCTATTACCGCTCCGACCACTTCAGTTTTGCGAAGGCCGGGGTGCCGGCGCTGATGACCCAGACCGGTGACGACATGGTGAACGGCGGCACCAAGGCCGGCCGCGCAGCGCTCGACGACTACACCGCGCACCGCTATCACACGCCACTGGACAACTTCGATCCGGACTGGGATTTCTCCGGCGTTGTCGAAGACACCCAGGCGCTGTACGAGGTCGGGCGTGAACTCGCCGGGAGCGACCAGTGGCCGCAGTGGAACAAGGACAGCGAGTTCCGCGCCCGCCGCGAGAAAATGCTGGAGCACTGATGCACCGCTCACGCCTGTGCTCGCTGCAGATCGACTCCAACGTCGACGACATCGACGCCGCGGCCCGGTTCTGGGGCGCGGCGCTCGGTTGCCCGGTGGACATGGACCACCCCGGCAGTCGCGGCAACTATCGCCAGCTCGCGACGGCGCCGGACCAGCCGATGGTCCAGCTGCAACGCGTCGAACACGAAAGCCGCGTGCACCTCGACATCGAAACCGACGATATCGACGCAGAAGTCGCGCGCCTGGAAAAACTCGGCGCCCGTATTTTCAGGAAGCTGGAGCGGTGGACGGTGATGCAGGCACCCAGCGGACAGCGCTTCTGCGTGGTGCGCGTGCAGCGGCCGGACTTCGCGGAGAACGCCAATCGATGGGCGTAGGTTGGACTGACGCCGGCTTCATCGGCGGAAGCCCAACATGTGGGCAGGGAGTGCCGCAGTTCGCACAAACAACTGAGCCCAAGCCTCACCCGGGAAGCCTGTCGCTTTCGCGATGAATGCTGGGCTTCGCACAAAACGCCCAGCCCAACCTGCGCAAACTCGCCCCAGGGAAACCCATGGCCACCGTAGCCACCAACCGCGTTGTCGCCGAGTTTTACCAGGGTATCGATTTTCCGCCTGACTGGGCGAAGCACCCAACCAAATCCATCGGCGTCGGCCTTGCAAGAAAGCTTGTCTTGTCCGTCGTCGTACTGCTCGACGCCAGCGACCAACCTTTGGCGGCCTGTTGGCGGGCAGCGGGCGAGAACGAGCAATTTGTCCGTATCCGATTCGACGATGGCGTCGAGGGGGACCTGCTCGACGGCCTGAATGGCGAAATGGCCAGGAAGTCCAAACGGGTCACCGGCCATCCCGACCTTTTCGCAACGATGTTGTGGGAACCCAAGAGCCTGCGACCGGATCAGGGTATCGACGTCCACCCACCCCGCTACGGTAGTTTTTTCGACCCGATCGCCGAGGAGCGGGGCTGGAACGTCGCCACCCGCGAACTCGTCGCGAGAGCCTCCGACTTGCTGTTGGTCACCCGCCAGGACGCAACCGGGCTCTCGCTCCCGGTGCCGGCAGACGCGGAGGAAACGCACCGGGACGTCGGCGATGGCAGCGGCCGCACATTCGTCGTGCTGCCGGCAACCGGTGCCCGGGGCCAGGCCACGAGCCGCGCGCCATGACCTGCTGCTGGCGTCCAGAAGCGCAACCCGCTACACTGCGCGCAGTTTGACGCGCCGTAGGCCGAACTTCCCTGGTGGATCACCGCCGCCGCAGAGCCGAGAAGCCTGCGCCGCCCGGCCCCTCGCCACTCGTTTCCGTCGCGCATACACGTGCTCCGCAACTGCGGAGCGCGCACATTGCTTTATCTACCTGCAGCGCGGTTATTGGGAACGCTCCGGGTTGCACAGGAGTTTTTCCGATGACGTTCGAATCGCTCGGGCTTGCGCCCGCGTTGCTGCGTGCCCTTGCCGAACAAGGCTACGCCACCCCCACCCCGATCCAGGCCGCGGCGATCCCGCATGTGCTGGACGGCCACGACCTGATGGCCGGCGCCCAGACCGGGACCGGCAAGACGGCTGCGTTTGCACTGCCGCTGCTGCAAAAGCTTTGCGTCGACCAGGGCGCGCAAAACCACAATAACAAGCAGCCGCGCAAACCGCGTGCGCTGATCCTTGCCCCCACCCGCGAACTCGCCGCGCAGGTCCACGACAGCCTGCGCAGCTACGGCAAGTACGTGCGCGTTTACAGCGCGGCGATCTTCGGCGGCGTCGGCATGGGCGGACAGGTCATGAGCCTGCGCCGCAGCCTCGATGTGATCGTGGCCACGCCGGGTCGGCTGATCGACCACATGGATCGCCGCAACGTCGATCTGTCGTGCATCGACACGCTGGTACTCGACGAGGCCGACCGCATGCTCGACATGGGTTTCGCTCCGGCGCTCAGGAAAATTCTCGGCGCTTTGCCGAAACAGCAACGCCAGACGCTGCTGTTCTCGGCCACGTTCGTGCCGGAGATCAAGGCGCTGGCGGCGAAGTTCATGCACAACCCGCGGGAAGTGCAGATGGCACTGCCGAATGCGGTCGCGACAGGCGTCCACCACCGCGTGCATCCGGTCGATGCCGACAAGAAGCGCGACCTGTTGCTGCACCTGCTCGCCGCCGACAGCCGCCGGCAGACGCTGGTGTTCGCGCGCACCAAGCACGGCTCCGACAAGCTGTGCAAATACCTCGGCCAGCACGGCTTTCGCGTCGCGACGATCCACGGCAACAGGAGCCAGAGCCAGCGCACCCGCGCGCTCGCCGACTTCAAGGCCGGCAAGACCACCGTGCTGGTGGCCACCGATATCGCCGCACGCGGGCTGGACATCGCGCAGTTGCCGGCGGTCGTGAATTACGACCTGCCGATGGTCGCGCAGGATTACGTGCACCGCATCGGCCGTACGGGCCGCGCGGGCGCGGAAGGCCTGGCGCTGTCACTGGTGAGCCGCGAGGAAGAAGGCCTGCTGCGCGACATCCGCCGCCTGCTGAAGCAGGACCTGGCGGTCGAGATCGTGCCCGACTTTGCGCCGTCATGGACTTTGCGGATGGACGGCCCCTCGATGCAGATGCGCAAGCCCGGCCGCAACAATGCCAAGCCCGGCAAACCGTCCCACGCACGGCGTCCGCACGCGCCACGCGGCAAGACCGAGCACGCGGCCGGCAACAAACGTCGCTCGTGGCGTGACAAGGCCAATTCGCGCAAGGCGTAGGCCGGAAGAACCGTAGGTTGGGCTGACCCGGGCTCCATCCGGGGAAGCCCAACGTCCGTGGACAATGTGCGTTGGGCTTCGCGTCGCTCAGCCCAACCTAGAGGCTGCAACAGCCACACGCTCCTCGCAGGAGCCTGCGTGCAGGCGATCGCCGGCGGACCGACGTTCCGACAAATCGATCGCGCGCAAGCGCGCTCCTACAACACCCAATCGCGCGGCTTGAGGTATTCCGCAAGCCGCGCCTCGGCGCTTCCCGGCTCGGGCGCGTAGCCGTATTCATAGCGCACCCGCGGCGGCAGCGACATCAGGATGGATTCGGTGCGGCCGCCCGACTGCAGGCCGAACAGGGTGCCGCGGTCGTAAACGAGATTGAATTCCACGTAGCGGCCACGGCGATACAACTGGAACTCGCGTTCGCGTTCGCCATATTTCGTGTGCTTGCGGCGCTCGGCGATCGGCAGGTAGGCGTCGAGAAAGCCGTCGCCGACGGCTTGCAGGAAAGCGAAGCAACGATCGAAACCCCATTCGTTCAAGTCGTCGAAGAACAATCCGCCGATGCCGCGGGTTTCGTCGCGGTGCTTGAGGTAAAAGTATTCGTCGCACCACTTCTTGTAACGTGGGTACACGTCGTCGCCGAACGGCTTGCACAGATCGCGGGCAATGGCGTGCCAGTGCCTGCAGTCTTCATCGAAGGGATAGAACGGCGTCAGGTCGAAACCGCCTCCGAACCACCACACCGGATCCGCGCCCTGCTTGCCGGCTTCGAAATAACGCACGTTCGCGTGTGCGGTCGGTACGTACGGGTTCTCCGGATGGACCACCAGCGACACGCCGGTCGCGGTCCAGTTGCGTCCGATCATTTCCGGCCGATGTGCGGTCGCGGATGGCGGCAGCGCTTCGCCGGTGACGCGTGAATAGTTCACTCCGGCCTGCTCGAAGACCGCGCCGTTCTTGAGGACCCGCGTGCGCCCCCCACCGCCCGCAGCACGCGCCCAACCGTCCTCGACGAAACGCGCACCGCCATCAATGGTCCCGAGAGCCTGGCAGATGCGATCCTGCAAGCCGCGCAACCAGGCATCGGCCCTTTCGACTTGATCATGCATGATGCGAAGTCTGACAGCGCGACGGCAGCCGCTCAATGTGAATGATCGTTGCGCAGGTCATGCTTGCGTATACTGATCGGCCGCGCACGTTTTCGACCCAAGACATTGCCCAAGCGCATCGAACCCCTCGCCGTCACCGCGTACACCGTCACCTCGGCCCTCGGGCGTGGCGTCGCGGCGCACGTCGAAGCATTCTCCGGCGGACGCGGGGGCCTGCGCGCCAACGGGTTCTCGTCGGCGCCGCTGGATTGTTTCATCGGGCGCATCGAGGGAGTCGAGCAAACGATACTGCCCGCGGAATTTGCGCACTGGGACTGCCGAAACAATCGCCTGGCCTGGCTCGGGATGCAGCAGGATGGATTGCCGGAGGCCGTTGCCGGCGCGATCTCGCGCCACGGCGCCGCGCGGACCGCGCTGGTGCTGGGCACGTCCACGGCGAGCATCGAGTCCACCGAGGAAGCCTACCGGCGGCTCGACAACGGCCGGTTCCCCGCCGATCTGCGACGGCCCGAAATCCACACTCCGCATTCGCTCGCCGCATTCGTTGCCGATGTCACCGGCATCGCGGGGCCGACGCTGACGATCTCGACCGCTTGTTCGTCGTCGGCGAAGGTGTTCGCGTCCGCAGAACGCCTGATCCGGCTCGGACTCGCCGACGCGGCATTGGTTGGAGGCGTCGACAGCCTGTGCGACAGCGTGCTGTTCGGATTCAACGCACTGCAACTGGTGTCGCGGCAACCGTGCCGGCCCTTCGACCAGCACCGGGACGGCATCTCGATCGGCGAAGGTGCGGCGTTCGCGCTGCTCGAACGCGTCGATGCGTCGCCGCACGCACCACGCCTGCTGGGCCATGGCGAGTCCAGCGATGCCTGGCACATGTCCACGCCGCATCCGGATGGCCGCGGTGCGCTCGCGGCAATGGACGACGCGCTGGCGCGCGCCGGCATCGATGCGGACCGGGTCGACTACGTGAACCTGCACGGCACCGCGACCGTGAAGAACGACGAAGTCGAGGCGAAACTTCTGCCCCGCTTCGCGAAGCGCACCCGCGTCAGTTCGACCAAGGGATTCACGGGACACACACTGGGTGCGGCCGGGGCGCTGGAAGCCGTGTTCGCGCTGCTCGCCATCGAGCATGGGCTGGTGCCGCCCAACCTCGGCTGCGACGAACCCGCGCCGGAAGCCTCGCCATGGCTCGCGTTGCAGCCGGAGCGGCGACCCGTCGACATCGCGCTGAGCAACTCGTTCGGTTTCGGCGGCAACAACTCATGCCTCGTGTTCGCACGTGGGGATGGCGCATGAACGACTCGCTGCAAGTCGGGATTGTGGGCATCGGCGCATGGCTGCGCGGCGCACCCGACTGGCCGTCGCTGCGCGAGATACTGCGCGGCAATGGGAGCCTCTCCGACGACGCCCCGGAAAAGCCCGCCGCGGAGGTGTTGCCGGCGGCCGAGCGTCGCCGCGCGCCCGACGGCGTGCGCCTGGCGGTGGAAGTTGCGCGGCAGGCTTGCGCGATGGCCGATGCGGATCCCACCAACCTGCCCTGCATCTTCGCCTCCACGTACGGTGAGCTCGCGATCACCGATTACGTCTGCGAGACCCTCGCGCATGCGCCGCACGAACTGTCGCCCACCCGATTCCACAACTCGGTACTGAACGCCCCCGCCGGGTATTGGACGATCGCCGCCGGTTGTACCGCGGCATCCAGTGCCGTGACCGCGCACCACCGGAGTTTTGCCGCGGGGCTGCTGGAAGCTTCGGCGTATGCCTGCGCCGAAGGCATGCCCGTGCTGTTTGCTTCATGCGACGTCGCCTCCACCGGCCCGCTGGCGGAGATGACCCGAACCGGCCTCGCCTTCGGCATGGCCATGGTGTTGGCCCCCGCGCCGGCGGGCGGGCCGCGGTTGCGGATTTCGTTGCGCCCCGGCCTGGGCGACGTACCGGTTTCCGTCCCGTTGGCTTTGCAGGCCGTGGCAAGCGACAATCCGGCCAACGCGCACGCGCTGGCGCTGCTGGCCGCGCTGGCGGGCCGCGGCAACACCGGCCTGTTCCTGCCGCTGTCGGCGGGAACGTCGATGGACATGGAGATCACGCCTTGAGCAATGCCACCGCCCACCCCTTCGTCGTCATCCCGTGCCTCAACGAGGAACGCGCGCTGGACGCGGTACTCACCGGGGTGTTGGCGCATTGCCGGGACGTGATCGTCGTCGACGACGGTTCAACCGACCGCACCGCGGAGATCGCGGAGCGGTTGCCGGTCACGGTGCTCCGTCATCCTGAACGCCGCGGCAAGGGCGAAGCCCTGCGCACCGGTTTCCGCGAGGCGCTGCGACGCGGAGCCGGCGGCGTGTTGACGATGGATGGCGACGGCCAGCATGATCCTGCCGACATCCCCGGCCTGCTGGACGCCGCGCAGGCATGGCCGCACGCGGTGGTGATCGGTGCACGCATGCTGGGGCGCGAACGGCAACCCGCCGCCCGCCGCTGCGCCAACGACTTCGCGAGCTGGGGCATCAGCTGGGGCTGCGGCAAACCGGTCGTCGACGCGCAGAGCGGCCAGCGCTGGTATCCGCGCGCGGCGGTGGAGCTTGCCGACGTCACGACCCAGGACTTCGTGTTCGAAACGGCACTCCTGATCGCGGCGGCACGCGAACTCGACATGCAGGTCGTGTCGGTGCCGATCGCGACCCGCTACCACGCGGATGCACGCACCAGCCATTTCCGCCCGGTACGCGATGTCACCCGGATCGCCCTTTACACGATCGGGCGCGTCGTGCACTACCGCAACATCCTGCACAGCTACCGGGCCTCGCACGCCGCACCGCCCATCGTGCATGACCCCGAACACAGGCGCGACGCGGCGACGGCCCCATCGCTCCGGCGCGTCGGCAGCGCGCCCCCTGCGCGAAGCTGACCGCATGGCCCCCGCCACGACCAGCGACGTGCTGATTGTCGGCGGGGGATTGGCCGGGCTGACGCTGGCCTTGCAGCTGCGCGGGCGTTGCCCGCATCTCTCCATCCGGATCCTGGAACGCCGTGCCGGCCCCGCGCCCGCCGCCGCCTTCAAGGTCGGCGAATCCACGGTGGAGATCGGCGCGCATTACCTTTCGAACACGCTCGGCCTGCGCGAACACCTGGATTCCGCACAGGTACGCAAGTTCGGCTTCAGGTTTTTCTTCAGCGATGGTTGCGCGCGCCTCGACCAGGCCGCCGAGCTCGGCATCAGCCGGGTATTCCCGACGCCGTCCTGGCAGCTCGAGCGCGGTACCTTCGAGAACTTCCTCGGAGCGCGCGCGCGCGACCATGGCATTTCGATCGAACAGGACGCCCGCGTGCGTTCCATCGCCCCGGGCAGCGGCGGCGCGCCACACGCCGTGCACGCCAGCGATGGCGAACATCGCAGCCGCTGGCTGATCGATGCGTCCGGGCGTGCGGGACTGTTGCGCCGCCAGCTCGGGCTCGGCGAGGACAATGGCCACCACATCGGCGCGGCGTGGTTCCGGATCGGCGCCCGGCTCGGGCTCGACGACTGGTGCGGCAATTCCACCTGGCGCGAACGCTGCGACCCGCAGGAACGCTGGCGTTCGACCAATCATCTTTGCGGCCCCGGCTACTGGGTGTGGCTGATCCCGCTGGCGTCGGGCGCGCACTCGGTCGGCATCGTCGCCGACACCGCGCGGCACCCGGTCGAATCGTTCGACACCTTCGAACGCGCGCTGGCATGGCTGCGCGTGCACCAACACGCATTGGCGGCACGGCTCGACGGACGGCAAGGCGATATCCTCGATTTCCGCTTCCTGCGCGAGGTGTCATGCGGCTGCCGCAGGGTATTCAGCGCCGACCGCTGGGCGCTGACCGGCGAGGCTGGCCTGTTCCTCGACCCGTTCTACTCGCCCGGCACGGACTTCATCGCCATCGCCAATACCTACATCGCCGAACTGGTCGCGCGCGACTGCGCCGGCGAGGCCATCGCGCAGCCCACGCGCCACTGCCAGCAACTGTTCTTCTCGTTCTACCGCAACATGCTGAACCTGTATCGCGGCCAGTACGCGCTGTTCGGCGACGCGCAGGTGATGACCGCCAAGGTGCTGTGGGACTACGCGTATTACTGGGGCGTCCTGTGCCCGCTCGCGATCGGCGGGCGGCTGACGGACTTCGCGCTGTTCGCCGATCTTTCGACAGAATTGGCCGCCACGGAGTCGCTCAACGTGCGCATGCAGGAGTTCTTCCGCGCCTGGCACGCCGCAAATCCATCCGGGGCCACGCCGCACTGGATGGACCAGCAGGACCTGGACTGGTTCGCGCGACTGAACGCGCGCTTGCACGACCGGCTGGACGACACCCAGGTCCGCAACCGCCTGCGCGAACACATCCGGCTTCTGCATTCGCTTGCGGACACGCTCACGGAGGCTGCGATGCGCGACGCGCCGGGACTCGACATTGGTGACGGGTTCACCGGCGATCACGCCCGGCTGGCGCTGTTTCGTGACGCCGCCTGACTCGTGAAACCCCCGGGGATCGGTCGCGAGCGAAGACAGATTGGCGACGCCGGAGCACGGCAGGCGGAGTGCGCACGCCAGTACGTGGGACATTGCGAGCACCGCCGGCGGCCAAGCTGCCGGGCGCTGCAGGTTATTCGGAGGTTTCAGGCCATGCCGCCGTTGACGCCGATCACCTGTCCGTTCACGTAGGACGCCGCGTCCGAACACAGGAACGCCACCACCGCCGCCACTTCCGCAGGCGTGCCGGTACGCGCCGCGGGGATCATCGTCGCGATCTGTTCGTCCGTGAACAGGGCCTGTGTCATGCGCCCCTCGATGATGCCGGGCGCCACCACGTTCACGGTGATGCGGCGCGACGCCATCTCGCGCGCCAGTGACCTGGCGGCGCCGTGCAAGGCCGACTTCGCCGCGGCGTAATTGGCCTGCCCGCGGTTGCCGAGGATGGCCGCCACCGACGACATCGCGACGATACGGCCGAAACGCGCGCGCGCCATCGGCAACAACAGCGGTTGCGCGACGTGGAAGAAGCCGTGCAGCGATACGTCGATCACTTGCCGCCATCGGTCTTCGCCCATCCCCGCCAGAGGCGCGTCGTCGTGGATGCCGGCGTTGTGGACCAACGCGTGGATCGGGCCGGCCCGCAGCAATCCTTCGAGGGCGCTGCGTGCAGCGTCGGCGTCCGTCACATCGAACGCCGTGACTTCGGCGTCACCGCCAGCCTCGTGGATGCGTGCCGCCACGGCTTCGGCACGTCCGACGTGGGCGTGGGCGTGCACGACCACCCGCCAGCCTTCGCGTGCCAGCGCCGTGCAGATTGCACCGCCGATGTCGCCACTGCCGCCGGTGACCAGTGCCCGCCTTGCGTCGCCCGTCACGCCCCCTCCCCGCCCCGATGGCCTTCCAGCACCACGGCGGCGCGCCCCGCCGCAAGCACGCGCCCGCGATGTTCCACCCGAAACGCATATTGCAGGCTGGCGGGGGTGGCGAGCAAGCACTCGACGTACACCTGCAACCTGCCCGGCAAGTCGTCGATCCGCTCCACTGCGAGCGTGACCTCGCGCAAAGCAACCAGGAATCCGGGCCGCGCGGTGCCACCGTCCGCGCGCGCGCGCAACGCGCCGTGCACCGCCATCGCCTGCGCCGCGTACTCGCACAGGTTGACCGCGTGCAAGATACCGTCCGCCCGCAATGGATGATCGGCCCGACGGTGCGACATGCTGCGCGCGTGAAGATGCGTCGCGTCCCAATCGATCACTTCGTCGAGCAGGCACATGCTGCCGGAGTGCGGAATCAGGGACGCCCAGTCCCGTTTGGACAGCCTGTGCGGAAGCATTGACGTCAATCCTCGTGGCGCAGGTGTGCCGCGGGCGCCATCAACACCGACAGCGTGAAGTGGAATGCGACACCCAGCGCCACCGTCAGTCCGATCGCGCGCAGCACCGGTACGCTCGACAGCGCCAGCACGCCGAACACCAGGAGCGCGGACGCCACGCATACCAGCGTCGCATGCAACGTGCGCAGGTCTTCGCGTTCGTCGCCGGTACGGCGTTCGAAAAACAGCGCGTAATGCAGCCCGAGTCCCGCCGCCAGGGTCAGCGAGACCAGGTGGAAAAGGGACAGCGGAATGCCGGCCAAACGCAGCACCGCGAGCACCAGCAACGTCGCCAGCGTCATCGGCCCGAGCACGTGCAGGGCGCGTCGCGGGCTGCGCAGTGCAAGGGTTACCGCGGCGCACAGCAGCAGCGCGGCGATCCCGAGCGCGACCAGGATGCGATGCCGATAGGCAATGATCAGCGACTCGGTGGACGTCTTGAGATCGAGCAGGTGCACGGCCCCGGCGGTTTCAATGCCCAGCGCCGCGAAGGCGGATGGGTCCGCGACGCCGCTCAGCGTACCGAGCCCGACCCAGCCGCCGCCCTGCCGCACCAGCATCGCTTCCAGCCGCGCGCCGAGTGGGGATTGCTCGAACTTCGCAGGCGTCAGGGGAGGCAGCTTGCGCGCGGCCTCGACCTCGGCGACGAACGGCGCGAACACCCCCGCGCGAAACGGCAGGTCCTGCATCGCCTGCCGCAACGCCGATTGCAGCACTTCAGCGTCCGGCAACCTGGCCTGCCGTGCGCGCTGGGTGGCGATGCTCGGAAGGTAACGCGAGGGCAATTCGAAGCCCTGCAACGCGTGTTGCCCGACCAACGCCTGCAAGCGCGGCGCGACGCGTTCGGACAACGCCAGCACGCCCTCGGCGCTCGGCGCGCGCAGTACCAGAAGGTAGCGCACATCCGGAGCACCGAGCGCCGCGCGCAGGCGCGCGTCGCGTTGCAATTCCGCCTTCGGGATCGGCGTGAGCGCCGACAGGTCGTTTTGCCAGAAGCGCCCGGGCGCGAACACGACCACGGCAACGCCGATCGCACCCACCAACCATGGCAGCCAGCGCGGGCGCGGCAGGCACGCGAGGAAATGCCACGTGCGTGCGAGGCCCGGGGTCGTGGCCATGTCGCGGCGTGCGGCCGGCACGATCAACGGCAGCAACCAGCGCGTGCACAGGCCGGCCACGACCAGGCCGCCGATCGTGAATACCGCGAGCTGCTGCAGACCCGCGACGCCGGAGGCGAAGAACGCCAGATAGGCGATACAGACCGACACGATCGCAGTCGCCAGCAGCGGCCAGAGTTCGCGCACGCATGTCGAGGTCGCGACGCCGACGCGCCGGTGGCTGAACACGCGCAGCGGATATTCCTGCGCCACGCCCAGCAGGGTGAAGCCGAACGCGATGGTGATCCCGTGGGCGTGGCCGAAAATCAGTGCCAGCAGCGCAAAACCGAGCGCCGCCCCCGAAAGCAAGGGCAAAGCCGTCACCAGCAGCGGGACCGCGCTGCGATAAGCCAGCAACAGCATCAGGATGAAACCGACGGTCGTGATCGCGCCGAAACGATCGGCCTCGGCGCGGGTGTGGCGGCTGGCCTGGACGGCGAACCAGCCGGGGCCACTGATCGTGAGTTTGGCATTCGCCGCCCCGGGCAACGCCGCGAAATGCTCCTGCATGGCGGCAATCGCCGCGGCCTGCGCACCGGGATCGAAACCCGTTGCCTGCGTTTCGGTGACCAGCAATGCTTCGCCACGTTCCGAAAACCACACGCCGTCCACCCGTTTCGGTTGCCGCGGTGGAGCCCATCGCCGCGCAAGTTTCAGGGTTTCCAGCGTCGGATCGCGCCGCAGCCAAGGCTCCAGCAACGAGGCCGCCGGCGAACTCAAATCCTCGACACGCTGCTGCAATTGCGCGTGGAGATAGTCGGCATCGAAACGGTGCGTATCCAGCGTCGGCGACAGCAGGTAGCGATACGGCAGCAGGTCCGCCGCAATCTCCGCCAGATCGTTGCCGCCGTTGGCGACCCGAGTGAAAGCGGAATCGTGCGCGAGCGCCGCATCCAGCCCACGCGACAGATCCGCGAGCTGCGCCTGCGGCGCACCCGAGATCGCCAGCAGCAACAGCCGCGATCCCGGCCCGTTGCCAATCTCGTCCAGCAGCAGCTTCTGGTCGGCCGTGCGCGCCGGGGGCACGAAATCACGCAGGTCGGAGCTGACCTTGAGCTTCGTTGCAACGCCCCAGCCGACCGCGACGATCAGCGCGAGCCAGATCAGATAGATCGCGACTCGCGCAGCGTTCCTCATCGACCGTTGCGGCAGCGCGCCGCCAGGGCCGACTGCAGCGGCGCGGCGCTGCGCAACCCCTGCCGCGCCATCGGCCCGACGAGCGTGATGCTGCTGTCGCCGTTCGCGTCGGCCACCGTGAGGCAACGCGGTTCGTGATTGCGGCCATCGATCACGATGGACGCGAGTTGCCGCTTGAGTTGGCCGGTGCGTGGCGTGAGCGTGATCAACCAGTGGGCCTTGCCGCCGTCCGCCACGAGCGTGAAGTCCTCTTCGAGCGCCGATACGTCGCCGCCGAGCAGCGCGCGAAATCCGGCAAGCATCGCGCCGGCCTGCGGCGCGCGCGAAAGCGGCATCCGATGCACCTCGCCACTGCCCCGCTGCACCGAGATCTCGCCATCGCCGATTTTCGCGGTCTCCCTGAACGGTTTCTCGATGTCACGTTCCATCCGGTCGCCACCCAGCCAGCGCAGCGTGCCCGAGACCACAAGCGGTCGGTCCAGCACGCCGCGGTAACTCACCTGCACGAACGGCGTCGAAACCGGTGGCGTTCTGGCGATGCCGGCCAGCACCGATCCGGCGAGCCCGGGTGCCGCCGCCAGCGCGCCTCCGGCTGCCGGCACCAGGCACGCGGCAAGCAGCAACGCCTCACGACACCCGTGCATGCTGCAACGCTCCCTCGCTCGCGGGCTGCGCATCCGCCATCGATTGCGGTTGCCAGAAATCGTAGAAATTGAACCAGTTGTAGGGCGCTTCGCGCAGGTAGTGCTCAAGACGCGCAGCGTATCGCCGGATGCAGGCATCAAGCGCCCGGTTGCGATCGGTGCGCGGCAGTTCCACCCGTTCGGCGAGCGTCTCGAACACCAGATCGTAGCGGTTGCCGCCGCGGTACATGCCCAGGCACAGCACCACCGGCACCTCGAGCAACGAAGCGATCAACCATGGCGCAGCCGGGAACGGCGCGTCGGCGCCCAGGAACGGTGCGTCACGCATCAGCTCGTGCGGGCGGCCGCGATCTCCCAGCAGCGTGATCATCGCGCCCTCGCCGGCGGCTTCGGACAGCGCCAGCACGATATCCATGCCGCCACGGGCCGTATCGATGACGCTGTTCGACAACTCCGGCGCGAGCGCTTCCAGCAACGCCGTCAGCGCCGGCGTCTTGCTCTTGTCCATCACCAGCTTCAGCTTGCAGTCCGCCCTGCGGGTGGCCAGTACGCGCAACACTTCGAAACTCCCCACGTGCGCGCCGAGCAGCATGACCCCCTGCCCGCGGTCGAGATGGCGATGGAGTTCGTCGACACCACGCATGCTCACCCGGAACCCGTCGATGCCGCGCGCCAGCAGGAACACGCGATCGAGAATCGTCGAGGCGAAGGCATGGATCAGACGCATCACCTGCAAGGCGCTGCCGGGCCGCCCATCAAGGCGAAGGAAATAGTCGCGCGCGGAACGCCGCTCGGGGCCACGCCGAAAATAGAAGTACAGCGTCACTGGATACAGGATCAGGCGCGCGACGCCACGTCCGAAATGCAGTCCCACGAAACGGATCAGCCAGATTGCGAACCAGCCACCAGCTTCCGGTCGATCGAGCCAATGCCTGCTCACGCCGCGCCCTCCAGCAAACCGCGCGCCAATGCGGCGCCATCCGCACCCGTCACCCGGAAGCGCACCCGCGCGCCATCCCCGCGCAACTCGATCACGGCATCCTCGCCCGGCAGCAGTGGTTTCATGAACTTGGCATCCAGCTTGCCGACACGCGCGCCGCGCCACCCTTTGAACGCCGTCGCGACCCGTTCCAGAAGCACCACGCCCGGCACCACCGGACGACCGGGAAAATGGCCCGCCAGTGCAGGGTGCGCCGCGTCGATCCGGAGCGCGGTCTGAAACGAAGCACTCATTCGGGCGCATCCCCGCCGCGCATCAGGGTCGGCCAGCGCCGCACGATCTGGGTCACGAAACGACGCACGCCCGGATGCGGGATCGCCCGCAGGCGCCAGCGCCGGAACAGGTACTCGCCGACGAATCCCGCCACCAGCAGGATCCAGCATCCTGCTTCCGGATACCAGGCGAGCAGCGAACCCTTCATGGCGAACGGTGCGGGCACACCCAGCATCGCGAGCCAACCACCCGGCCGTGCGCACAACGCGATCACCAGCGACAGCAACGCCAGCGCCGCGAGCAGCACGGCCCAATACACCGTGACGCCACGCGCATAGCCACGCACCCCCGGCAGGTTCAGGCGTGCGTCGCCTTCGATCATGCGGATGAAGCGCGCAACCAGCGGTTCTTCGCCATGCCGCAAGGTGCGCGCGAACAACCACGACACCGCACCCAGGAACACCACCGGCAACGCCATCAGCGCCAGTTGGGCGTGCCCGAGCAGCGCCGGCACCAGCAGCAAAGCGGCAAGAGCCAGCCACAACAGCAATGCCGTCGCGCTGTGCCGGTGCCACACCGACGGCAGCCACGCCACCAGCAGCAGCAGCGCCGAAGCAAGACTCAGGTAATGTCGATGAAACAGCCCGCCCGCCAGCGCCAACAATGCACACACGAGCAGTGTCGGCGGCAACCAGGGCACACGCGTGGATGCGGCGGGACGTTGCTGTACGACAGGAGTCGAGGACATCGGAACTGCGACCAGGGCCGGCTGCGGCGTGCGAGTGTATATGATAGGCGGTCGATTCGATCCCGGCTGAACGGTGACAGGAGCGTCCGGAATGGAGGGTGGCAGCCCACGAACGGCTGATTGCGACGTGCTGGTCATCGGCGGCGGGCCGGGCGGCTCGACCATCGCGACCCTGCTGGCAAGGCGCGGTTGGCGCGTCACCCTGCTGGAAAAGTGCCGGCACCCGCGCTTCCACATCGGCGAATCGCTGCTTCCGGCCAACATGCCGATCTTCGAGGAGATCGGCGCGCTGGAAAAGCTGCGCGAGCTGGGCAGGCTGAAACTCGGCGCCGATTTTCCCCGCGACGACGGCAGCTATTACACCTTCCGGTTCGACCGCGCGCTGGGCGACACACCGTCGTATTCGTTCCAGGTCGAACGCGCGCGAATGGACCGCATGCTGTTCGAGCACGCCCGCGAAAACGGCGTCGACGCGCGCGAACAGACCAGGGTGGAACGCGTCGGGTTCGACGCCGACGGCGTCGTCGTCCACCTCGATGCCGAGGGCGCAAAGTCGCAACTGACTGCGCGTTACCTCGTCGACGCCTCGGGGCGCGACACCTTCCTCGGCAAGCAGTTGAAACTGGTCCGCCGCAGCGACAAGCACCAGAGCGCGGCGATGTTCGCGCACTACAACGGTGTCACCTACAACCCCGACGATCCGGGCGGCAACATCATCAGCGTCAATCGTTTCGAACACGGCTGGACGTGGTTCATCCCCCTGCCGGGGGGCGTCACCAGCGTCGGCTGCGTGTGCAAGCCCGGGTACCTCCAGACTCGGCGGGGCGCGAACAACGAGGACTTCATGGCGAAGACCCTCGCGATCGTGCCGGGCGCGGACCGCCGCATGGCGGACGCCGAACGGGTCTCGCCGGTACGCTTCACCGGCAACTATTCCTACGCGTGCAGCCGCATGGCCGGACCGCGCTGGATCCTGGTCGGCGACGCCTGGGCTTTCCTCGACCCGGTGTTTTCTTCCGGCGTGTTCCTCTCGATGTATTCGGCCCGCCGCGCACTCGACGTGGTCGACGCGAGCCTGCGCGAGCCACGCCGCGAAGCCCGGCTCCAGAAGCACTACGCGCGGCATCTGAACCAGGGTTATGCGCGCTTTGCCTGGTTCATCCATCGCTTCAATTCGCCGGTGATGAAGGCGCTGTTCGCCGACCCGCGCAACGTGATGCAGGTGGAACAGGGCGTGATCTCGATGCTCGCCGGCGATGTGTTCGACAACAAGCTGGTGCTCTCCAAGCTGCGCGTCTTCAAGACCATCTACGCGATCGCGGCGACGTTGCATGCGCGCCGATGGGTCTCCGATCTGCGCGATCGCCACCGCCAGAACCGGATGCGGGTAGCGGCGGATGCGGAATGACGGGCGGGCGTGATCGCGTGACGGCCGCGACCGAACTCCGCGTCGACACGCCGTTCGGCGAGCTCACCGCGCTGCAATGGGGCGATGCCGACGCGCCCCCTTTGCTGGCGTTGCACGGCTGGCTCGACAATGCCGCCAGCTTCACGCGGCTCGCCCCGCTGCTGGCCGGACAACGCCGCGTGATCGCGCTGGACATGCCGGGGCATGGCCATTCCGTGCACTTGCCGGAACGGGTCCCTCGTTACCACATCGTCGACCAGGTCTGCGTGTTGCAGGCCGCCGCCGATGCATTGGGGCTGGAACGTTTCGACCTGCTGGGCCATTCGCTCGGCGCCGGCATTGCCTCGCTGGCCGCCGCCGCAATCCCCGCCCGCATCCGCAAGCTGATTCTCATCGAAGGCCTGGGTCCACTTGCCGACGAGGGCTCGCAAACCGTGCCGCGCTGGCGCGGCGCACATGCGCGACCCGCCAACGGGCAACGCAGGCCGCGGGTGTTCGCATCGCTCGATGACGCGGTCGCGGCACGGGTTGCCGCGGGCGGGGTCGACGCCGATGAAGCGCGGCCGATCGTTGCGCGCAATCTCCAGGAAATCGCTGGCGGCCACGTCTGGCGCAGCGACCCGCGCCTGCGGCTCGCCACACCGTTGCGAATCGCCGAATCCCAGGTCCGGCGGCTGCTCGGCGGCATCGAAGCCGCGACCCTGCTTCTGTTGGCCGAACCCGCGACGCCCTATTTGCCGACTGTGCTGATGGACGCTCGCGTGGCCCACGTCACCGACATCCGCGTGGAACGACTGGACGGCCCGCACCACCTGCACATCCGACGGCCACGCGAAGTGGCGAGGGCCATTCTGGATTTCCTGTAGCCGGCGGCATTCGCACAAGCCGTTTTCACCCGGACCGTGCGCCCTGCCTTGCATTTGCATTCACGCCGAAAGAGGCACACACTCGCAGTTCGACAGTTGCGCGACGATCATCGGTCGGGAGGTCGCCCATGTCCGAAACCCAGCTCGACACCTCGCACGCGTCGCAGGTGATGCGCACAGTGCGGTCTGGCTCCGGCATCATCAGCGTCGCCCCCCGGATCGGCAGGTCGTGGAGCCGCTGCGTGAACGAATTCGGCATCCGGCCGCACAGTCGCCGCGATACCACCGTGTTGCCCGCCCGCCGACTGCGCGAGTGCCAGCAGCAATTCGGCGGCGTGCTCACGGTCGCGAGCTGCGAAATGGAAAACCTCTACGAACTCATCGCCGGCACGGGCTACGCGGTGATCCTGTCCGACGCGAGCGGCACGGTTCTCAACGCGATCACCGATCCGGCGTTGAAGCGCGAGTTCCGCCAGTCCGGGCTGTGGCTGGGCGCGCTGTGGGACGAGCGCCACGAAGGCACCAACGGCATCGGCACCTGTCTCGCGGAGGGCAGCGCCACCACGGTGCACCGCGACGAGCATTTCAGGGATTACAACGTCCGCCTTTCCTGCTCCAGTGCGCCGATCCTGGACGCGCACGGCACGCTGCTCGGGGTGCTCGACGCTTCGTCGATCAACAGCGCCGATACCCGTGAAATCCAGCGGCACACCATGGCACTGGTCAGCATGTCCGCCATCCTGATCTCGCGCTGCCGCTTCATGGCCGAGTATCCGGATGCCTGGATTGTCCGCTTCCACAGCCGCCCGGAATTCGTCGGCCTGCTCCACGAAGCCCTGATTGCCGTCGATGGCGAAGGCGTGGTCCAGGCCGTGAACGAGAGTGCGTTGCTGCAACTCGGGTACGGTTCCCGGGCGGCGCTGGTGGGACACCCCATCGAGGAGCTGTTCCGCTTCGCTGCGGACACGATGCGACAGCGCGCTGCGCACGCGGCCAGCACGATCTGGCCGATCCGCGACCTGGCCCGGGGGCGACGTTTCTACGCGCTGGTGCGCCCTCCCCAGACCGGGCAGATCCACGCCGACGCGCTCCCCGCCAGCAAGGAATCGCGCAGTTCCGCCGGAAGCCCGTTGCAGGGCCACGTCACGGGCGACGCACGAATGCGGCGCAACATCGCGATGGGCCATCAGTTGTTCGCCAAACAGGTACCGATCCTGCTGCATGGCGCGACGGGCACGGGCAAGGACGTGTTCGCCCGCGCGCTGCACGCCGGCAGCCTGTGGTCGGACCGGCCGTTCGTCACGGTCAGTTGCGCAGCGATTCCGGAAAACCTCATCGAGAGCGAACTCTTCGGGTACCGTCCGGGTGCATTCACCGGCGCCGCGCGCGAAGGCCGCACGGGCAAGATCCTGCAGTCAAGCGGGGGGACCCTGTTTCTCGACGAGATTGGAGACATGCCGCTGACATTGCAGGCCCGGCTGTTGCGCGCGATCGAAGCGCGCGAAGTGGCGCCGGTGGGCAGCGACCAGACCATCGCGGTCGACCTGCACGTCATCAGTGCATCGCACCGTGACCTCCGCCAGATGATCGGCACGCGCGAGTTCCGCGAAGATCTCTACTACCGCCTCGCGGGGACCACGCTGGAATTGCCATCCCTCGCGGACCGCTCGGACAAGGCCGAGCTGATCCGGGCACTGCTGCGCGAGGAATTCGGCGATGAAGAGCCGATCGATATCGCCGCGGACGCCTTCGAGAAATTGCTCAACTACCGCTGGCCCGGCAACATCCGGCAGTTGCGCAATGCCCTGCGCACCGCTGCGGCGCTGTGCAGCAACAATTGCATCCGCCTGTCCAACCTCCCGCAGGAAATCGTGGATCCACTCGATCCCGCAGCGGCGACTCCGCCCAGCGCCGCGTACGTTCGAACATCCGAACCCCCCGCATCGTCACTTGAAGGCGCCGAGCGCGCGGCGCTGGTCCGCACGCTGGAGAAGCAAGGGTGGAACGTCAGCCAGACCGCGCGCGCCCTCGACATCAGCCGCAACACGCTGTACCGCAAGCTCCACAAGCACGGCATCGCGGTGCCCCGCGGCCGCTGAGGCGCCACGCGGGGACGATGCTTGCGGCGCCTTGCCGCCAATTCGTCCCCTGTTCATGCAAGCGACGCCGGCCTCGCCACGACGCGTGCGGGCGCCGTACGCTTTCGCACGAATCAAAACGCGTAGCTTGCGCTCAGGCCGAGCATGAAATTGCGGCCCGGTTCCGGCTGGAAGTACCGGCCATTGCCGGAATTGACGACCACCGCGCCGACGTAGTTGCGATCGAAAAGGTTGTTGATCCGTGCAAACTCGTTGAATTGCCAGCCGCCGACAATCTGCTGGAAACCCAGGTGGTAATTGACCACGGCGTAACTGTCGGCGAAGTCCGTGTTTTCGTTGTCGACGTAAACCTGGTCGCGCCACTGTGCGCTCAGAGAAGTCGAAAAACCGAGTGGCCGGTACTGCCAGTCGAGTTCGGCGTAAATCATTTGCCGCGGCACACCCGGCATCTGCTTGCCATCGAGCAGCCCGCCGTCGAACTGCGCTTGCAGGTACGTGTAGGCCAGATAGGCGCCGAAGCCGCCGGAGAATGACCTCTGGACATTCAGCTCCAGGCCGTGTCGCCGGGTGCTCGCGGCGTTGGTGAAACTGTCGCGGCCGTCGTTGGAGATGCCAACGATGATGTCATCCGTGGTCTTGATCCTGAAAACGGCCAGATCGAAATTCGTCGAGTTCCAGTCGCCCTTGAATCCGGCCTCGTAGTCGCGGCTCTTGCTTGGCTTCAGCTCATCATTGAAGCCTGCCTGGCCGTCCGGCCGATAGGCGAATTCGGAAAGCGTCGGGGTTTCGAAACCACGGCCGTAATTCGCGTAAACATTCAGATGCGGATTGATCTTGTAGAGCACGCCCGCGACGGGGTCCGTGCTCGAGAAATTCCGATGGCCGCTGTCGTCGGGATCTTCGGGTGTGATGTAATGATCGTCGCTGTCGAACATGACGCGCGAATGACGCAGGCCGGCGACGATGCTCCAGCGCCCGGGTTTCCATTCGAGCTGGGCGTACTCCCCCCCCTGGCTGGAAACGTCGTTCTCGTTGCGGCGCAGGTCACCCTGCACGCCCTGATCATTCACCCAACCCTTGCGCAGTTCGCTGAGGCGGTCGTATTCGACCCCCACGATCAGGTCGAGCGGCGTCGAGGCGAGCAGGAAATTGTGGGTCCAGCGCGCACCGCCCCCCTTGGTCCTGTTTTTCAGGTCGACGACCGCGCCGCCTCCGTTGGGGGAACTTCCGGGAAACGGCAGGAACTGGATCACCCGCCGGGTGCCCGCGTAGCCCGTGACGTGCAGATGATCGTCCTGGCCAAGCTGCTGCTCGTACACGACACCGAGCTGGCGGTCGCGGTGGCTTTCGCCGGCGCCGAACTTGAATACCCCCGGCACCGCAAAGCGCGGATCGTCCCGCGCCTGTTCCTTGGTCAGGCTCGAGGGATCCTCCGCGAACGGCTGGTTCTCGCCGTTGAAGATCAGCGTCAATGAAGAATCCTTGCCGAGGTCGTAACTGAATTTTGCGTGCAGGTTGTCGCGTTTGGCTGCGCTGTGCTCACGGTAGCCGTCGGTCTGGAAATGCGTGCCGTCGACGATGTAGTTGAATTTGCCGACGGTGCCGCCGGCGTCCAGCCGCTGGATGCGGGTGCCGTAGCTCCCGAACAGCGTGGAGATTCCGAACGTCGGGCGCGGCGGACCGTCCCTCGTGAAGATCTGGATCACGCCCCCCGCGGCATTGCCGTACAGGGCCGAAAACGGACCCCGCAGGACCTCGATGCGCCCGGCGGTCGCGAGGTCGAAGGGATCGGTCTGACCTTGCCCATCGGGCCCGGACATGGGCAGTCCGTCCACCAGCAAACGGATGCCGCGCACGCCGAACGAAGCGCGTGAACCGAAGCCGCGAATGGAAATCTGGGAATCCTGCGCATAGCTCTGGCGATTCTGCGCAACCACACCGGGTATCCGCGCGAGCGACTGCGAAAGGCTGACCGCGGGCGCCCCGTCAACGATGTCATCCCGCGTGACCACGCCGATGGCCGCGGGTACGTCGAAGGCGGGTTGCGGAATGCGGATCGCCGTCACCACGATCGTGGGCAGCGTTTTCTGCGTGGTGTGCGCCTGTCCTGGCTGCTGCGCGCGGGCGGCAGGCAGCGCGAGCAAGGCAAGCGCCAATGCCGCCGGAAGACGATGCCACCGATACGTGCGCGCCATTCGATCCACGCCCACGCGGTTCACCTGATTTTTGTCGAGATTTCCAGACACCGCAAACATGATCGTCATCTTTCCATGGACCTGGAATCGGAGTGACGGCCGACGGAGCAAGTGCGCGATGCGCAGGAGCACACGAACAGGGCCGACGTCGAAAGCTGCCGGCGCAGACCCGTTGGTTCAGCGTATCGGGCGCATTGCTGTCCAACCGACCGGAAGGACATCGCGGCTACCAGGCACGCTGCGGTCCCTGCGCCGCATCCTACCGTCGGGATCGAGGACGCGTACAGACCTGGATCAAGACTGCCGTACCCGGACACCGTGATCCCGGCCCGGGTCGTTCCCGTAGCTCGTCGCGGACCGGACCACCGCAACCCGCGCATTGGTGTCAATCGTCGCCAGCACCAAACCTGTAGCGCAGACCGACGAAATAGCTGCGCGGCGCGCCCGGCGACACGAACAGGGTGGAAGTACCGGGCGCGCTGCTGTCAATCAGGCGATTCGGCGTATCGAATACGTTGTTGCTCAACGCGCCGCTCGTGAAGTAGCGGTGATCGAACAGGTTGTCGATTTCGGCAAAAAACGACAATGCAGGCGTCGGCCGGTAATGCAGGTCCAGGTCAACGACGGCATAACCCGGCACCATGCCGTGGCGATCCTGGTTGTTTTCGTCTCCGACGGCGTACTGGCCCGAATAGGCGCGCATGTTGCCGCCCAATGACCATGTGTCGTTGAATCTGTATTCAGCGGCGAACGTGAAGACATCGCGCGGCACGCCGGGCATGCGGTCGCCTTTGCGCACGCGGATCACGCCATCGTCGTCGGCGCTGGAATTATCCTCGGCCAGTTCCTCGAATCCGGCGCCGTAGGTCGCCTCGATGTAGCTGTAGTTGGCCTGCCATTCGAACCGGCCGAGCTGGCCACCGAGGCCCAGGTCCACGCCCTTGCGCAGGGTTTGCGGCACGTTGGCGAAATAGCCCTGCGAACTGCCACCGGTGAAGATCGTGAGGATGTCGTTGTCGACACGGCTGTCGTAAGGCGAAACATTCCAGTGCAATCGCCCGCCCGCAAACGTACCGCGCAGCCCCCCGCTCAAGGTGCGCACGATCACCGGCTTCAACGGCGGATCCCCGGTGAAGTCGTTGGGCAGCGCGCAAGGCGCTTCGGGATCGGCGCATTCGACCTCGATGGGCGTCGGCGCGCGCATGCCCTCGTCATAGTTGACGTAGGCACCGAACTGCTTGTTGACGGCCCAGGTGAACCCGAGGCTGGGGTTGAAGCGACTGAAGGTCTGTCGGCCGTTGATGGCCGGCGTGGTGCCGGACAGATCGTTGACGCTCAGGCGGCTGTGGTTGTAGCGGCCGCCGACGCTCATGTGCACGCCGTCCGCCAGTGCCACCACATCCATGAAATACATGCCGACACTGCGGGTGCCGGAGCCCGCATACGTCATCGGGTCAAGCTCGAACGGCAGCAACCCGACGGTGTCGCCACGTCGTTCCGGGTCGTGGGGGAAGAAGGCCGGCTGTCCGAACTGGGTGAATACCGTGCTGCCGGCGTCCAGACTCACCCCCACCGTGAGCTGGTTGGCGTGGCTCCACAGGCTGCCGCTGTTGACCAACTGGACCGAAGCGCCGTAGCCACGCGTGTGGACGTTGCCCAGCACGTTGGAAGCGACCACGTTGTTGATCGTTGCAGCCGGGCTCAAAGGATCGTAAGCCGGCGTCAGTCCGGAGTAGTAATACTGGCCTACGGAATCCGCATCGAATGGACCGTCCGCGGTGTAGCCCAGCGGCCCATCCTCGTTGGGGTCGTAGTCGTCGTAATCGTTGGTGTTGCTGTTGAAACTGCGGCTCTGCGAGATGCGCAAATAGGCATTGGCCTGGAGCGCCCAGTCCTCGCCGAGCCCGCGCGAGCCCTGCAGGTTGAACTGGCTGAGATTGTTGACAAAGGAGTCCGGCCAGGTAAAAGCGTCCTCGGGCGCGCCCGCCCATTCCAGCGGAAGCGCCTGGGTGCCGAACAGCCTGGCATGCGCACCGGTGTAGGTCAGCGCGATGCTGGTGGCGTCGTCCGGCCGCCAGTCCCCGCGCACAAACAGCTGCTGCACGCGACTCGGCGAATAGTCGCGCCAGCCTGTTTCGTAGCTGTTGGCGATCCCGGCGTAAAACCCGAAGGTCTTGCCGTGCGTCCCGAAATCCGCATCGGCCTGGATGCGGCCCCAGGACCCGCCCGATACATTGAACGAACCGCCCGGATCCGCAAAGCCGTTTTTGGTGGTCAGCAGCAGCGCGCCGCCCAGCGTGTTCAAGCCGTAAAGCGGGCTGGAACCGGGGACCAGCTCGATGTCGCGAATCGCGAAAGCGGGGATCGCCTCCCAGTTCATCGTCTCGGCGAAGGATTCGTTCTGGCGCACGCCATCCATGTAAATGGAGATCCCGGCGGGCGAACCCAGCAACGGTGACAGCGTGAAGCCGTGGAAGAACAGGTTGCCCTGCCAGGGATTGCCCTGCGACTGGGTCACATTCACCCCCTGGAAGTTGCGCTGCAACAAGTCGGTCATGGACTGACCGTGTATCTGCCCGACGTCGTCGGCCTGTGCGCTTTGCACGTTCAGCGGCACCTGTTGCGGGGGCATGTTGAAGCCCGGCAAAGGCGCGATGCCGATCACCACGATCTCGCCGAGCTGCTGCACGGGAGGGGCGGCCCATGCGGCGCCCGACAACCCCAGGAGGATGGCCGCGCAAAGCCCCCCGACAGGGAAGTTGCCAGGTCGACGCGACCCCCGCTCACCGGGCATGGCTTGCTTCCTGGGAGACGTGGACGGCGAGGACGCGGCCGACACGCAAAGGGCCGCGCGCGAAAGGATTCGGGATCGCGCGCAAGCGCGGATCGGATCGCATGGTTGTTGTCCTTCGGATGGCTGGAAACGCCCGCACGATCATACGCGGGCATCCGGAATCCCCATCGCCCGACGCCATGCCATTCCGTGAAGCACCCCGCACCGGCACGTGTCCGTGACGGGACAGGTCGACGAATCGGCGAGTCCACTGGCGGGATCAGAAAAAGATGATCCCGCCCGCGGATATGCCGTTCATGTGTTCGTCGTTGCCGAGATAGTCCTTGGAGCGGGTCTGGCTGATTTCCAGGTCGAGCGTTACGCTCTTGGTCAGCGCGTAATAGGCGCCGGCAGTAATGTTGCTGTTGGACTTGAAGTTGCCGGTACTGACGACGTCGTCGCGATCCTTGCTGATGCCGCCGCTCAGGCCGAGCTTCAGCTTCGGCGTCGCCTGCCAGGTGCCCTGCAACAGGTAGTTGATGCCCTTCACGTCACCCTGGTCGCCATCGGTCAGGATGCCGATGCCCTTGCCCGCCTGCACGTTGGCGAGCACGGCGAACTGGCCCGCCTTGACGCTGGCGCCGATCTCGCCCGCGGTCATGGTGAAATCTTCCGGCTCGATGCCAGATCCTTCCGGGGCATAGAACTTCTGGGTTTTGCCGCCGATCCAGGCCTTGAAGCCGCCGTTCGAGTAGGACACTTGCAACTGGACTTGCGGGTCCGAGCGCGAGTCGAAGACACCCGTGTTGTTGACCGGGCTGAACACGCCACCGGTAAATGCGAACCCGGACGCGCTGGGGGTGGTGTAGGTGATCTGGCCGTAGCTGCCCAGGTAGGTGTAGCCCGCGCCGATATGACCCAGCGCCACGCGACCACGCTGGGTCGCCTGCACGGGCGCGCCGACGCCGAGCAGGGTCATGTCGGTCAGGATCGCGTTGGCACCGAATATTCCGTAATCACGGCCCAGCTTGACCGTACCGAACTCCGGCGTCCCGACGGTGAAGAATGCCTGGCGCACGTCGACACCACTGTTTGCCGAAAGGGCATCCGACGTGGCGGTGTGCACCATGATGCTGACCTGTGCACTGATATCGAGGCCGTCCTGGGTTGTGCTGAACTTCGTGATGAGCGCATTCGGCAACAGCCCGTTGCCAATTGTCGTGCGGTCCTTCTGGCCGCCGCAACCGAGCGCCTCGCCGGCCAGTGCCGTGCCCCCCACCGAGTTGCCCGAGCAACTCGTCGTGACATAGAACGCGTTGACATACCCGCTCAGGTCGACCGTCCAGCCATTGCCGCTGAACGAGGTGGCGTCGGCGGCCAGCGGACATGCAACCAGGACAGCGAGTACGAGTGCGGTGCGCCGCAATTTCGAGGAACCGCGATGCGCGTGGTTGTTCCAGTTTGACATGAGTTGCACGAGTCTCCCTCCTGTGGCCCGTCGATGCAGGCCACTACTGTGGACAGGATTCCGGACCATTCGGCCGCGGCATCATCCACGCCGGGCAGGATGCAATCCGCAATCGGTCATGCTGGCGTGTCAAGCGGGATCCGGCATGACGAAATCGGGTCGCAGCGCTTCGTACACCGGCCGGCCATCGTCCGGTTTCGGGTTGCCTGCGGCCGGGTCGAAGAAGGCGTGGTACGCCGCCGGCATCTCGCTCTCGTCGTAGCCCATGAGGCCCGGCGCGATCGCGCGGATCCGGTGCTGCTTGTCGTCGACCATGATGGGGCTGCCACAGATCGAGCAGGTGCAAAGCTCCAACGGGCCATCGGGGTTGTTGGCGTTGTACGGTTGCCGCTTCAGGAGTTCGGGATGGTCGACCTTGATATCCCCATACCTGAAGAACGTCACGTGCAGATGGTCTTTCCCGGTAATGCCCCTGCAGATCGAGCAATGGCAATCGTGGCTGTCCAGATACTCCTGGTCGGAATGGGTGTGAATGTGTTCGCAGCCGCCGCTGTACGGGTGTGACATGAGGCACTCCTCCTGCTGGGTTATGGATTGTCAAGCTCCAATCAGGCTGGCGCAGTGTCGCCGTAGCGGATCACCGAACGAATCACCTTGCCTTCGTGCATCAATTCGAAGGCATCGTTGATCTCCTCCAGCGGCAGCACTTTCGAAACGAACTCGTCGACCTTGAGCTTGCCCCGCATGTATTCGTCCACGTAACCGGGCAACTGCGAGCGGCCCTTGACGCCGCCAAACGCCGCGCCACGCCAGACGCGCCCGGTGACGAGCTGGAACGGACGGGTACTGATTTCCTGCCCGGCCGCGGCGACGCCGATGATGGTGCTCTCGCCCCAGCCCTTGTGGCAGCACTCCAGTGCCGCACGCATCACGTTTACGTTGCCGATGCACTCGAACGAGTAGTCCACGCCGCCATTCGTCAGGTCGACGATCACCTGCTGGATCGGCGCGTCGTGGTCCTTGGGATTGACGAAGTCGGTCGCGCCCATGGCCTTGGCCATCGGCCACTTGTCGGGATTGACGTCGATCCCGATGATGCGGTCGGCCTTGGCCATTGTCGCGCCCTGCACCACCGCGAGGCCGATGGCGCCGAGGCCGAACACCGCGACGGTCGAGCCCGGGCGGACCTTGGCGACATTCAAGACCGCGCCGACGCCGGTGGTGATTCCGCAACCGAGCAGGCAGACCTTGTCGAGCGGAGCCTTCGGGTCGATCTTCGCGATCGAGATCTCCGGCAACACCGTGTACTCGGAAAACGTGCTGGTGCCCATGTAGTGACGCAGCATCTTGCCCTTGTACGAGAACCGAGACGTGCCATCCGGCATCAGGCCCTCGCCCTGGGTGACGCGGATTTTCTGGCACAGGTTCGTGCGACCGGACTTGCAGTATTCGCATTCGCCGCACTCGGGCGTGTACAGCGGAATCACGTGGTCGCCGGGCTTCACCGACGTGACGCCGCGGCCGACTTCCTCGACGATCCCGCCACCCTCGTGACCCAGGATCACCGGGAACAGGCCCTCGGGGTCGGCACCCGACAGCGTGTAGGCGTCGGTGTGGCATACCCCCGTGGCCACGATGCGAACCAGCACCTCACCCGCTTTCGGACCCTCGAGATCGACTTCCTCGATCGTGAGGGGTTGTCCCGCTTCCCATGCAACGGCAGCTCGTGTCTTCATGATCAATCGTTCCTGACAATCCTCGATCCTGCGCCGAGGCAGGCCGCCCGGAAAATACCCAAAACCCGTCCGACTGCACCTTGGCGAATTCGTGGCCTAGCCGCCCGGACTTGCTGGAGCCTCCCACGATCTAACCAACTACCTCGCAAGCTGCACATCACATGCCAGTTTCCGAAGGAGTCCGCAGGCGGGGATTCAATAACTTGAAGCTGCCACATGGCCGCCTGTCACGCCGGCTGTATCGGATTCGTGACAGATGAGTGTGCCGCGCGCGGTACAGCGCAAGCGCCCGGCGCGCGCATGCACGCCCCCCGCGCCCGTGGCGACGGGATGGCGCCTTAGCGGGTGGACGCAGATCGACGGGTCGAAACGGCCACACCGGGCGCCGGTGGTTCAGCCAGCCGATCCGGACGGCGCGGCCAGCTGATCAGCCGCCCTGGCGCTTGCGCCTCACCATGCCGCGCTGGGGGTCGTAGCCCCACACGGCCAGGCCCAGAAAGACGATCAAGGCGGCGGCGACGGCACCGGCGGCGACCCAGTTCATCTGCCCGTACATGGCGTAGCGGATCAGGTCGATGCCGTACGTGAACGGATTGACGCGGGCGAGCTGGTAGATGATTTCGGCCCCGGATTCCTGCAGTCTCCACAGCGGATACAAGGCCGGAGACAGGAAGAACATCGGGAAAATCACGAAGTTCATTGCCCCGGCGAAATTCTCGATCTGCTTGATGTAGACGGACACCAGCAGGCCCATCGCCCCCAGCATCAGGCCGGTCAGGAACATTGCCGGCAACGCGTAAAGCAGGCCCGGCCACCAGGGAAGATCGAGCCTGAATATCGCGCAGACCGCGAAAAATGCGTACGCCTGCAGGATCGACAGGAACGTGCCCGCGAAGAGCTTGCACGTGAGGAGCACCCAGCGAGGCAGCGGCGCCGTGAGCAGCAGCCGCATCAGCCCCATTTCGCGGTCGTAGACCATCGCCAGCGAAGACTGCATGCCGTTGAACAGCAGCACGATTCCGACCAGTCCCGGCACGACGTAGACCGGGTACTCGATGTAGGTCGAATACGGCGGAATCACCGAAACGCCGAAGACATTTCGAAAGCCGGCCGCGAAAATGAGCAGCCACAGACTCGGTCTCACCACCGCGGAAATCAGGCGTCCACGCTGGTGCATGAACTTGATGGTTTCGCGCGCGGAAAGCGCGGTCAACGCCTGCAGGACATGGCTCACGGTCGACATGGCAGGACCATCCCGTGATGACCGGACTGGACGGATTTGCTGCCAGCATGCGTACCTGGAGACAACGGCATCCCGGTGAGCCGATCCAGCGATCCGCCCTGCGGCAGCATCAGACGGTCTCCTCTTTTTCTGCCGGCGCTTCACCGGTCAATTCCAGGAAGGCGTCGCGCAGCGACTGGCAACCGGTTTGTGCACGCAACGCGGCCGGCGTGCCGGACGCGACCCAGTGGCCCTTGTGCAGGATGATGACCCGATCGGCCGACTCGGCCTCATCGACGAGGTGCGTCGCCCACAGCACGCCCACGCCGCGATGCGCACACAGCGAGTGGACGTACTCCACCAGGTGCGCGCGCGAGGCGGGGTCGAGTCCCACCGTGGGCTCGTCCATGAGCAACACGACCGGCTCGTGCAGCAGCGCCCGGGCCAGTTCGACCCTGCGGCGGTTGCCGCCCGAAAGCGTCCGGGCCCTGTCCTTCGCCCTCGCGGTCAGCCCGATGCGGTGCAACTCCGCGTCGATGCGGGCGCGGGTGGCGCGCCCCATGCCGTGCAATCGTGCATGGAACCGGAGGTTGGCCACCACGCCCAGATCCAGATCGAGCGTCGGCTGCTGGAACACCACGCCGAGACGCGCGAGGGCCTTGCGGGCCTGGCGGCGCATGTCGAAACCGGCAACTTCGATATTGCCGGCATCGGGTACGAACAAGCCGGTGAGCAACTGGAAAAGCGTGCTTTTCCCGGCCCCGTTGGGGCCGAGCAGGGCCACGAACTCGCCGCGCGCAACGCTGAGGGACAACCCATCCAGCGCCTTGACCGGGCCATACGATTTGCTGACCCCGTCGACCGCGAGGGCCAGCGGGGGCCCGGAACCCGCCTGTCCCGTCTGCGCAGCGGCATCGATGTGGTCGGACGCGTTCATCGCAGTACACCATCCGCCCGGCCCGCGGTCCGCACGATCCATGCCGGCGGAAAGGCCCTGTGCTTCACGGACCCTCCTTGCCGTACGCGGTCTCGTCCGCGCGGCCTTCGGACGCTCCGGACAGCAACCCTGGATGGCGTGCCAGCAGCCGGCGCCTCAGCGCGGCAACCTCGGGGCTGTTCACATCGCGGCTGCCAGCTTGCTCGACACGATAGTCCAGGACAACGCGTGCCGGGGAATCACCCAGGAACAATATGCGGTCGGCGAGCACCAGTGCTTCATTGACATCGTGGGTCACGAACAATACCAGTGGCCGCACCCGCGCGCACAGCCGATGCAACAAGCCGCGCAGCTGGTTGGCTGCCGGCATGTCGAGCGACACGAACGGCTCATCCATCAGCAGCAACCACGGATCGACGACGAACGCCCGTGCCAGCGCGGTGCGACGCTGCATGCCGCCCGAAAGCTGGCCAGGCCATGCATTCCCGGACGTGCCCAATCCGACTTCGTCAAGCAGGATGTCCGCGCGCGAAACATGGCTGCGGTCACGCGCCAGACGCTCGGCCTCCGCCAGCCGCACGTTGTCGCGGATGGTGAGCCATGGCATCAGCCGCGGCTCCTGGAAAACCATCCCCATGCCGGCAGGCGACTGGCCCGGCTCGGCCAAAGGCACGCCATCGTAACGAATTTCACCCACAAAGTCGGCGTCCAGACCGGCAACCATGCCCAGCAATGTGGTCTTGCCCACACCGGACGGACCGACGATGGCGACAAATTCGCCTGCGGGGATGGTGACGTCGATACCCCCCAGCACCGGCAGCCCATCGAAGCGCTTCTCGCTGATCTGGAGGGACAGCCCATTCATCCGCGCCACCGCGTCAAGCGCTTTTCCAGCGGTCGCATCACGCCGGCTTCGATGGCCATGACCACCGCCGCGAATGCCAGCGTATAGGCGAGGATGCTGGTGATGTCGAAAAACTGGAAAAACAGGGACAGTTCGAAGCCGACGCCGTTGCTGCGTCCGAGCAGCTCGGCAACCAGCACGATTTTCCAGATCAGTGCCAGCCCGTTTCGCGCCGAAGCCATCAGATAGGGATAAAGCTGGGGCAGGTACACCCGGTACAACGTCACCATGCGCGGGACGCGATACACCTGGGCAACGGCCAGCAGGCGCGCGTCCACCGCTCGCGTACCTTCGCGCGTCGTTACGACCACCACGGGAATCTTGTTGAGGGCTACCGCCACGATGATCGCCGCTTCCGTGAGCCCGAGCCACAGGTAACACAAAATGATCACAACCAGCGCCGGAATGTTGAGCGCAAGTACCAGCGCGCCATCCAGCAACAGGTTGAACCTGCGGAAGCGACCCATCATGAAGCCGATCGCAGCACCCAGGGTCATCGCCACGACAAATGCGGCCGCGACCCGGCCCAGCGTGATCGCCAACTCCAGCGGAAGCTGGCCGCTCCGGGTGTAGCGATATATGGCAGCCAGTACGGCAATCGGGGTCGGCAGCATGTTGCTGTTCGCGAACAACGCGGCGATTTCCCACACCACCGCAAGGCCGACGAGCGACCCGCTCCGCCACAACCAGGCGGGTCCGGAAGGCGGCCGGAGCTGCTTCCACAGCGAACGCGCTGCAGCGACCGGTTTCTTCGAAGCGACCGTTTGTGACGCGCCGCCCTGGTCGCGACGCGCCCCGGAAGGCCTCATGGCAACCGGAACCCGTCCCAGAACACGCCGGGCGGCAACTCGCTGGCTCCCTCCGTGAGCTTGCCGTTGCTCTCGCTGGCGACCACCTTGAACAACTGCGTGGCCGCGCGGATCTGGGATGCGCCGAAGTGGTTGACCACGCCGTCCCGGTAGCCCTGCCGCATGGCAGTGAGCACGGCTTCGTTTTCAGGCTTCACCTGGTCCCTGAGGGGTTGCCAAGCCGCGTCCGACGCGACCAGTACGCGCTTGGCATCGTACGTGGCCGCGATGAAATCCAGCAGGGCGCGGCGATGGGTTTCCGCCCATCGTTGCGAAAACACCCACCCCAGCAGCGGCGGTACGGTTTCGACGCCCAGCCCCTTGAGCATCTGCTCGACCGTAATCAGCGGCTGCATCCCCTGCGCGGCAAGCCGGGCGTCGTATTGCCAGAAGTTGATCGCGGCCGGCAGCCGGCCATCGAGCATCAGGTGGTTGATCAACGGAGGCGCCGCGAATTGCGGCGTCGCGGAGGAATTCAGGTCGACCCCGTACTCGCTCTTGGCGTAGGCCCGCGCAATCAGCCAGCTCTTGTCCACCGGGCCGCCGGCAACGCCGATCTTCCTGCCCGCGAGGTCGGCCACGGTCTTGATCCCCGCAGCCGGGTTGACCATGATCGCGCCGACGGTCCTGGAATAAGGCACGAACTGGTAGTTCTGGCGATGGGTGCGCAGGCTGGCCACCCAGAACCAGTCCGAAACGATGAGGTC
>DASUKQ010000042.1:0-32467 GCA_036278635.1 Rhodanobacteraceae bacterium | reverse complement strand
GGACGAAACGATGCTGCCACATAACAGTTCGCTGCAGCCGACCGTCATCCCGCTACGCGGGCTGCCGGCGGCTGAGCTCTGGCGTTAGGCATGGCGCGATGATACGGAACCACAATTTGCTGGGTGCCTTGCTGGTCGCATTATTGCCAGCAGTGCCGACAGCGTCATTTGCGTGCTCGCCTGCAGTAGAACGCGCATCCAGTTTTGTCAAGCGTCCGCCACCGAACGCCGTTGGCTTCACAGGTAAGGTAATCTCGGTAACCTCAGAGAAGGCGAGTAGGTTCGGCACTCCATTGAAGGTCACCATAAAAACTGAGAAGTGGTTTTTAGGTCAACCTCGTAGAATAGAGCAGGTTCGTGGCTTTACCACGTTCAACACGGCAAATGTTCCTTGTCATGGAGCTTTCGATTTCCACCCCAAGGTTGGTGCCGAGGTCATTATTTTTGGGCAGATCATTGATGGTGCTGTCACTCGTCGTATTATCACGTATAAAACATTACCCAAGGTGCAATTTTCTTACAAGTAGATGCGTAGCATCAAGTTTGAAGTGCACCGTTGACCAGCTTTCATCCGGGCACTCCTCGTTCAACAGGCTGACAAGTTCCTCATCGACCACGTGAGGGTTTTCCAGCGCGCGACAACGGGTTGTTCCAGCGACCGCACTGCGCGTTGCTTGATTCGGTCCCAGGCACTTCAAGCGAGAGTCCGCATGACCATCAATCGCCTCGTGAATCGCCTGTGGATGGGTCAGGTCGGGGAGGCGCGTGGCCACTCGTGACCGTCTGTTCAAGTCGATTCGCGGCGTGACGGGGGGCCGATTATGATGCCCGGGCGAGTCTCGTGGGCAGCTCGAATCCGCCCTCGACCCACGACAGGAGGAACCATGGTCACCAGCCCGCAGGCCCGTTACACGCGCACCGCGATCTTTCTCCACTGGCTGATCTTCGCGCTGCTGATCGCGCAGTACACCATCGGCTGGACCATGCCGCACATTGGTCGCAACACGCCGGTGACCACGCTGATCAGCCTGCACTTTTCGATCGGCGTGTTGATCGTCGGGGTCATCGTCGTGCGCCTGGTCTGGCGGATCGTCCGGGGTGAACCCGCGCCGGAGGCGGGGGTTCCGCCTTGGCAGGTGTATTCGGCCCGCGTCATCCATTGGCTGTTGTACCTGCTGCTGGTCGTGGTGCCGATCCTGGGCTGGATCAACGCCTCGTACCGCGGGATGCCGGTGACGTTCTTCGAGCTCGTCCAGATGCCGCAGTTGGTCGCCACCCGCGCCGCGGGCTGGGGCTGGACCGGCGACATCCACATGCTCATCGCGGAATACGGGATCCTGCCCCTGGTTGGCCTGCACGTGGCCGCGGCGTTGTACCACTATTTCATCCGGCGGGATCGGGTGCTGCAGCGTATGCTGCCGGGCGCGTGATGTTCGGGTTTGGCGCAGGTGTCGGCCGATGCGGCGGTTCGGGAACTTGACCCGGTTGCTCGTGGCACCCCCGCTAGTTGCCGGGGCGGCCCAGCCGCTTCAGGAACACCCGCATCTCCTTCGCCGCCTGCACATCGCCGCCGGCTTCGGCGACGGCGATGCCTTGTCGCCAGGCTTCCGATGCGGCGTCGGTATCGCCACCTGCGAGGGAGGCCTTGCCGAGCAGCTTCCATGCAGCCGAGTAGTCCGGTTTGTAATCGAGCGCGGCGCGCAGATGCGTGACGGCCTCGGCGGCATCGCCTTCGTCGAGCAGCGCGGCGCCGAGCGAATAACGCAGCAGCGCGCCGTCGCGTGCGCCGCCGAGTTGCGCGCGCAAAAGATCAATGCGTTTCATCACTTGATACTCGCGTAACGCCAATAGTCCGGCGCAGGAAGCAAGACGGTGGGCGCGCGCGGTTCGGCGGGCCGCTGGCCGCGGCGCAGCATCGCTACCGTCGACGCGTCCCAGATCACCAGCCAGGTACCGCGATACGGTTGCACCAGGCGCGCGTAGCGCAGGTCGTCGGACACGAGGCGGTCGGGGTAGGCGATCACCAGCCCGCGCGGATGTTCGGCGGCCCAGTCCTGCAGGAACTGGCCTTCGTACAGCCTGTCGATGGGCCTGGTCATGCGGCCCATGAATTCGAACTGGCCGTTGTAGATGCCGAGGTTGCCGATCGCGCGGCCGTTCGATTCGGCGCGCGCGAGCACCTGGGCCGCCGGCCGCATGTCGAACGCGGGATACGCGCCGACCGCGAACAGTGCATAGGCGGCGGCGCTGCCGATCAGGCTGGCGGCCGCGATGCGGCGCAGCTCGCCGCGCCCGGGCAGCAACACGAACACGCCCAGCAACAGGTACAGCACGCCGAAGGGGGCGCTCGCGGAAGCGAAGTCGTGCAGCCAGTGTCCGTGCAGCCTGCCTGCCCGCGCCAGCAGCGGCAGTGCGAACAGCAGCGCGGCGAGCGCGAACGATCCGAGCGACAGTGGCCACGCGCCCAGCCACGCGCTGTGCGCGGCCCTGCCGTGGCGGGCGCGCAGCGCCGCGATCGCCGCCGCCATCACCATCGCGGCGGCGGGCAACTCGGGGACCAAGTAATAGCTTTGCTTGCCGCTGAACGCGCTGAAGATCACGAAGGCCGGCACCAGCCACGCCAGCAGCAACCGCAGCCCCGGCTCGAGCGGGCGGCGCAGCGACCCGATCGCGGCCCACATCCGCGGCCACAGCACGAACGGGAACAGCAGCACCGCTGCCCAGGGCAGGTACCACCAGAACGGACGCTGGTGGATGAACGCGTCCACGACGCGACCGCCGGTCTGCTTGAACAACAGGTTGTGGGTGTAGGTATCGCCGCTCGCCTGCACCGCCGGGATCACCCACGCCGCGAGGATCACGCCGCCGCCAACCAGGGCCGCGACGCCGAGGCCGTACCAGCGCACGCGATGCCCGCGCGCGTAAGCGCACCACCATGGTCCCAACAACCATGCCGGCGCGGTGTGCACCAGCATCACGGGACCCTTGGTCAGCAGTCCCAGGCCGATGCAGACGGCGTAGCCGATCCAGTTGGGCGCGGTTCGTCGCGCGCCGGGAACGAGGCACAGCATTGCCGCCAGCACCCATACCGCCAGCAACCCGTCGTACATGATCTGCAGGCCGTAAAGGAACGCGTAGGCGAGGGCCAGCAACAACCACGGGGTGCCGCGCGCCACCCACGCGCGGTCGGGAAACAGGCGGCGTGCCAACGATTGCGCGAGGATCAATTGCGCGGCCCCGATCAGCACCATCAGCACCCGCGGCCAGGCATCGTTGACGCCGAACACGGCCCAGCCGGCGTGGATCATCCAGAACAGCAGTGGCGCCTTTTCGGAGTACGGCGCGCCATTGATGTGCGGTACCAGGAACTGGTGGTGCACCCACATGTCCCATGCCACCGCCAGCGCGCGGGTGGAATGCAGCGGGATCGGCGGTTGCACGAAGATCGCGATCAGTGCGACGGCGAGCCAAAGCGGCAGCCACCACGCCAGGGCGCGCAGGCGTTCGAAACGGGCGTAGGAGGCGTTGGGCAAGGAGGATGTCGCATGCGTCGCGGCGCGGTGCAAAAGTGTAACGGATGCACCGGAACGGATCCGCCACGCGCGCGGTGGTCAGTTTGCGGCCGGCGGCAATTCCCCGCCATCGACCTTGGCTTCCGCCGTTGTCGATGGACCCGTGGCCACGCGCGTGCCTCGCCGGCGCAGCGACAGCGCCAGGCAGGCGCCCAGCAGCAACTCCAGCGGCGCGCGCACGTAATCGAAGCGCCACAGCAGGCAATCGGAAAGGTTGACCACCAACACGATGCCGAGGCTGCCGAGCAGCGCCCAGTACAGCGCACTGCCTGCAACGCCCGCGCGGCGCGCGAGCCAAAGGCCGCGAATCAACACGCCGAACGTTGCCAGCAGCAGCGCGGCGCCGATGCTCCCCAGGCCGACCGCGGCCTGCAGGTAGGCGTTGTGCAGATGGGGTGGCACGTAGGCGCCGATATGGATCCCGCTGGCCGCGATCGCGGGCGCGATATCGTGCAGACCGATGCCCAGGAGGGGATGTCCGTACCAGAGGTGCAGGCCGAGCAGGGCGAGTTGCACGCGTACGGTGGCGGAGGTTTGCGGCAGTGTGGCCGGATCGCCGTGGGCGAGGGCCTCGACGATCGCCTGGCCGCCGGCGAGACGGTGCGAGACGAAGCCGTATCCGGCGCCCAGCGCGACCGCCACGACGATCGCCGTGACGCCGATGACGATCGCGACGGTGCGGCGCCAGTGGCCGCCGACCTCGCGCGCGTGGGCGATCGCGGCCGCCGGGATCAACACCACTGCGGCAAGCCACGCCGCACGCGATTGCGCATACAGCAGGCACGCCAGCAGCAGCAATCCCGCCACGACCAGTCCGGCGAGGACGACCATGCGACCGCGCACTGCCTGCGACAACGCGTACGTCGAGAGCAGCAGCAAACCGATCGCGGCATACTCGCCGACGATGTTTTCCGCGTAGTGGAAGCGCAGGCGCAATGCACCCGTTGCGACGGCGCCGGGATCCGACCAGGGTGCGTACACCAACGCCGCGCACAGGAAGCCGGCCACCATCAGCCCGAGCAGATGCGGAATCCGCCGGGGTTGTTCCGCAAGGCACACGCCGATGACGCAGGCAAGCACGCCCACGCGGACCGGCTCGGCGTTCTCCGACAGGTGCTTGTCCCACGAAACGCCGGGTGTCATCTGGGCCACGTGGGCGGCCTGCAGCACCGCGTAGACGATGAATGCCAGCACCAGCCAGAAAACCGGGTGTTGCGCCAAGGCGCGCCAGCGCGAGCCACCGGCCACCGCCAGCACGATCAGCGCCAGCATGCCGCCGTACTCCGGCCGCAACCAGTGGCCGAAGTGGGTGACCGCAAAGAAAGCCTGGAACGCCAGCGCCGGGAACACCACCGTGGCGAAGGACGGCCGGGGCCATCGACGGCGGGATGCGCCGGCTTGGCTCAAGGCAAGGTCGCGGCCAGCGCGTCTTCGACCCGCCCGGCGAACGCACTCTGGTTCTCGAGGAACCACTCGCGTCCGCGCGATCCGATCGCGCGCAACTCCGCATCGCTGAGCGACAGTGCCTGCTCGATCGTGGCCTCGAATGCCGGCTCGTCGAAGTAGTAGGTCCGCGCCAGCGCCATGTTGCCCGTGTCTCCATACGACACGAGCAGACCGCGGCGGGACGTCACGAGCTCGTTCATGGGCGGCGCGTCCACCGCGATCGTGACGGCGCCGACGCCCATCGCTTCCACGAGGTAGTGGCCCCAGCCGTCGGTTTCGGACGTGCACACGTGGAACGCGTGGCTGTTCTGGAGCTGCCTGAGTTCGGCGTAATGCGCCGGATTGGTGACGTCGAGGTAACCCAGTCGGTGCACGATGTTGGGGGCCGCCGGGCCGGGATGCGCCTCGCGCGGGTGCTGCAACACGGTCAGTGTCGGCCACTCGGGATGTCGCCGCCACAATGCCAGCAAACGGTCGGTTCCCTTGATGCGGCTGCCGCCCGCGAGGTGGAAGAACTTGCGCTCGCGTGGCACGCTCGCGTCGTAACGGTCGTCGCTGCTGAAGCCGACCCAACTGGTCCGGCACCCCAGGTGATCGAAGATCGAGACGGCATTGTGCGTTTTCGCCCAGATCCGGTCGACCGAGTCCAGGAAGCGCTGGTCGTGGCGATCGAACCACTCCGGATTGGGCAGGGCGACGTTGCAGCGCGCACGCAGCAACTCCGCCGGCCACAGGTGTTCGAACATGATGTTCACGTCGAAGCATGGCGGGGGCCGCCAGCGGCGCCGCAGCCCTTGCCAGGCCTGTTGCGTGCGTACGTAGGCGCCCATGCACTTCTTGCGCCGCCAACGTTCGTGTTGGAGGCCGAGGGCGGTCACGGTGACGTCGCAGCCGCTGCGGCGCAGTGCGTCCGCAAGGAGCCGGAAGTCACGGGACAGGCCGAAACCGTTGTCCCAAAACGCCAGATTGACGGTGGCCATGATCGCTGGGTCTCCGGATCCCTCCACGCAGCGGCGGATCTGAGCGAGCCTTTCGGTGTGTCGACTGAAGCCGGAGTATGACGGGTTTCGTCGTTGGCTTTATTGCGGGAAGCTGAATCGGTGGTCGGAGGCGGGTGGCCGGCACGCCTCGCGCACCCGGTGCCGAACCGGGACGGGCAAGGCACGCGCCCCGGCGATGAAAACGTTTGCACGCGCGGCTTCATGGAATCCACGTGCCCGGCTATGCTTGCACGTCCGGCTCGAACGGGCCGTGACGGGCCGAACAAACAGGTCCGGCGCGCCAGGAACGGCCATGCTCACGCTTTCCCATCTCACTCCAATCGTCATGGGCCACGAGCGTGCGGTGTACCAACATCCGCACGCTTCCGATCTGATCGTGAAGACCATGCGCCCCGAATCGGTGGCGCGTCGCTGGGATGCGCCCGGACGCTGGCACAAGCGGCTGCCGCGCACGCGCCATTACGTCAGCTATCTGCGCGAGATCAAAGAATACATCGCCGCCCACACCCGCCCGGATGCCGATCCGCCGCTTGCCCGTGTTGCGGGTCTCGTCGAAACCGACGTGGGCCTGGGGCTGGTGTGCGAGAAAGTGCGCGGTCCGGATGGCGAAATGGCGCCGACGCTGTACCAGTGCTGGGTGGAAAACGGGGGGGAGCCGCCCTGGGCGCACGCGGCGCTGGAGGCTTTCCTGGAAGGCCTGATGCGCCACAACGTGATCGTCGGGGATCTCAATGCCACCAATCTCGTGTTCGGCAGCGATTCCCGCGGTGGGCCGCGGCTGTTGATGGTGGATGGCTTCGGCGAGAAGAGCGCGATTCCCCTGAGTTCGATGTCGCGCGTCCTCAATCGCCACTTCATGCGCCGGCGTTACCGGCGCATGCTGCGCAGCCTGGCGACACCGGTGGAGAACTGGACGGGTCCGCGCACCGAGCCTTGATGCCGGTTCGCGGAAGGCCGCAGATCAGTTGCCGTTGTCGTCGTCGTTGTCCTCGGTCGCGGGCAGGCGCGGTGTGCAACCCGGCACCACCGCGTTGGCGCGGAACAGCCACCACTGGCGGCGGTTGGAGTGACCAACCTTGTGCGCCTCGGCGCGATCCACGCAATCGCCCATGGCTTTTCCAAGACTGAAGATCCAGCGCGAGGACGGATCCCGTGCCTGCCACGCCACCGCGGCGGCGAACTGTTGCGCCAGCGGCCGGGTCATGCCGAATTCGCGGGTGGGTCCGACTGCCATGAACAGGTTTTCCTCGCGCGGGCCGACCAGCCCGATCCGGGCCTGCGGTCCCGCGAAGACACGCGCTTCGCGCATGATCCCCGCGGCGGAACTGGACGGGTTCAAAAGTGGATAGGCCCACAGGCTCCAGATCATCCACAGTCCCGTGAGTCCCGCGAGCAGGCCGACGACCCCGTGGCGCGGTCGACACGCCGCCGCCGCCAGCGCCAGCACCGCGCCGATGCTGATGATCATCCAGCACAACGCGTTTCGTTCCTCCTCGAGCCCGCGTGCCGCCACGTGCTGGTTGAAACCGAAAACGTCGTGGCCGTTCAGCGCCATGGTGGCCGTAATCACGATCACGATCCCACCGACCAGCCCAATGCCGAATGCGCTCCAGCGCAACCAGCGGGTGCGCAGCATGTCGCCGATGTACGGCGCGAGCGACAACACCACCATCGGGATCACGGGCATGATGTAGACGTCGCGCTTGCCCGTCTGGATGCTGAAGAAGACGATGACCAGGATCGACCAGACCAGCGGCAACACGATCCTGGGCTCGCCCTCGCGCAACGCGCGCCACCAGCGCCGCACCCCGCCGATATACAGCAGCGACAGCGGAAACCAGTTGAACAGCACGATGCCCAGGAAATACCACGGTGGCTGCGGGTGCGACCACGAGCCGGTCGCGCGTCCGACGGTCTGGTGGAACAGGATGTCGTTGACGTAGGCGTGGTATTCGGCGGTGTCGCGGAAATGCGCCACCAGCAGCATCGGCACGCCCCATGCCAGGATCGGCAACACGAACGCCGGGATGCCGAGCAACCAGCGCGGATCGCGCCAGCCGGGCCGCGCGACGCGATCGGGCGTACGCCAGCACGCCCACGCGTACGGAACCAGCATCAACAGCGCGAGGATGCCGACGCCCTTGGTGATGACGCCGAGGCCCGCGGCGATGCAACCGAGCACCCAGGCGCGCCAGTTCGGGCCGCGCAGGCAATGGATCAACAGGCCCCAGTTCGCCAGCATGATCCAGAACGTGACCAGCGGGTCGATCTGCGCCCGCTTCATCTGGTACGTGAATTCGAACACGAACAGCAGCGCGATCGCGGCGTACAGCCCGGCGCGGTGGTTCCACAAACGCCGGCCCAGATCGTAGGTCAGCGCCAGCGTGCCCAGCGCCGAAGCCAGCGAGGGCAGCAGGAACCAGCCACGCCATCCCTGCGTCAGCCACCAGGCGCAGGCCTGCAGCCACATGAACAGCGGCGGCTTGTCGGCGTACAACTCGATGCCGCGATGCGGAAACAGCCATTGACCGGTTTGCACCATCTGCCGCGCGACGAGTGCGAAGCGCGGTTCGTCCGAGGGCCATGGATCGCGCAGGCCCAGTCCGACCGCCAGCAGCAGCAAGGCGAATCCGAAAAACAGCCACACCTGCCAGCGTTCATCGCGGGACAGTGGCGGCACGGACGGGAGCGGGGATGTCGATCGGTTCATGGAGTGCGCCCGCAAGATGGCGACCGGGCTTGCCGCCCGGCTCCCATCTGGTCTCGTCGGGGAGCATGGATCATAAGGCATCACGGCGATGTCGACGCAGCGTCCGCGTGTCCACGCGCGTCCCGCGTCGACGCACGCCCCGCCATTACACTTGAACGGTTGCTCGAGGTCGAATCGCCATGCCTGCCCGTCCGGCTCTCTCCGCCTGCATCATCACGCTCAACGAAGCCGATCGCATAGGCGCCTGCCTCGCGTCGCTGGCGTTCTGCGACGAGTGGGTGGTGGTCGACTCGGGTTCGACCGACGGCACCCGCGAAATCGCGGCGGCGCAGGGCGCGCGCGTGATCGAACACGCCTTCGAGGGGTTCCGCACCCAGAAGGATTTCGCGGTGGGCCAGGCGCGCCACGATTGGGTGTTGTGTCTCGATGCCGATGAACGCGTGACGCCGGCACTGCGGAGCGCCATCGACACGGCGCGTGATTCGGGTTTCGCCGATGCGGCGGGCTACCGTTTCGCGCGCGCCACCGAATACTTCGGCGCTTTCCTTCGCCACGGCAACGCCTATCCCGATCGCGTGCTGCGGCTGTTCGACCGTCGTCGCGGCGGCTGGCGGGCGGGCCGCGAGATCCACGAGCACGCGGTGGTCGAGGGCAGGGTGGTGACGCTTGCGGGCGACCTGGAGCACCGCGCCTACCGTTCGCTCGACGATCAGCTCGCGCGCTATCGCCGCTATGCGGCGATGATGGCGACCCACATGCAGGCCCGCGGTCGGCGCGCGCGGCTGCACAACCTCGTGCTCAATCCGTCCTGGCGTTTCCTGCGCGGATTCGTGCTTCGCGGTGGCTTCCGCGACGGCTGGCGCGGGTTCCTGTTCGCGTGCATGGAAGCGGACTACGTGCGCGAGAAATTCGCGCGGCTGTGGTTGCTGCAGCATTCCCCGGGTGGCGGAACCGTCGCGGAGGACGGCCGCCGGCAAAATGACGGGCCGACCGGCGCGGGCCCGCGCCCGCGGAACGCCGCTTCCGACCCATCGAGGACGCCATGAAAACCGCATTGATCACCGGTGTTTCCGGACAGGACGGCGCCTACCTCACGTGCCTGCTGCTGGACAAGGGCTACAAGGTTTACGGTGCGTACCGGCGCACCAGTTCGGTCAACTTCTGGCGGATGGACGAGCTCGGCGTCACCGCGCACCCGAACCTGGAACTGGTCGAATACGACCTCACCGATCCGGGCTGCAGCATGCGACTGGTCAAGCGGGCGCAGCCGGACGAGGTCTACAATCTCGCCGCGCAGAGTTTCGTCGGGGTCTCGTTCGAGCAGCCGGTGACGACCGCCGAGATCACCGGCGTCGGCGCGCTGCGCCTGCTGGAGGCGATCCGGACGGTGAAGCCCGATACCCGCTTCTACCAGGCCTCGACTTCGGAGATGTTCGGGAAGGTGCAGTCGGTACCCCAGGACGAGCAGACGCTGTTCTGGCCACGCAGCCCCTACGGGGTCGCCAAGCTGTTCGCGCACTGGACGACGGTGAACTTCCGCGAATCGTTCGGGATCTTCGGGGCCAGCGGAATCCTGTTCAACCATGAATCGCCGCTGCGCGGGCGCGAATTCGTGACCCGCAAGATCACCGACGCGGCCGCGCGGATCAAGCTCGGCAAGCTGGATGTGCTGGAACTCGGCAACCTCGATGCCAAGCGCGACTGGGGCTACGCCGCCGAATACGTCGAGGGCATGTGGCGGATGCTGCAGGCAAAGGAACCCGACACCTTCGTGCTGGCGACGGGGCGCACGGAGACGGTGCGCGATTTCACGGTGTTGGCATTCAAGGCGGTCGGCATCGAGATCGACTGGCGCGGCAACGAACAGGACGAAACCGGGGTCCGTCGCGACACCGGCCGGACCGTGGTCAGGGTCAACCCGAAGTTCTACCGGCCGGCCGAGGTGCACGAGCTGGTCGGCCACCCGGCCAAGGCGCACAGGGAGCTCGGCTGGCAAGCCAAAACCACGCTGGAAGAGTTGTGCGCGATGATGGTCGCGGCCGACCTGAAGCGGATCGAACGTGGTGTCTCGTTCTGAAATGCCGCGTGCGCTGCTCACCGGTTGCCACGGCTTCACCGGGCGTTACGTTGCGTGTGAGCTGGAAGCCGCCGGTTACACGGTGATCGGGCTCGCCCACGACGGCGACCCGCCGCGCGAGGGTGTATTGCGCGCAAACCTGCTGGACCGCGACGCGGTGCGACGCGCGATCGACGAAGCGCGTGCGGACGTGGTGGTGCATCTCGCCGCGATTTCGTTTGTCGCGCACGGCGACGCGGACGAGATCTACCGCGTCAACGTGGTCGGCACCCGCAACCTGTTGGCGGCGCTGGCCGATGCCGACGCGAAGCCTCGCAGCGTGGTGCTGGCTTCCAGCGCCAACGTCTACGGCAACGCCGCGGTCGAACCGATCACCGAAGACACGCCGCCCGCGCCGGCCAACGATTACGCGGTCTCCAAACTCGCGATGGAATACGTGGCGCGGCTGTGGATGGAGCGGCTGCCGATCACGCTGGTGCGGCCGTTCAACTACACCGGCGTCGGACAATCGGAACATTTCCTGATTCCCAAGATCGTCGCGCACTTCCGGCGCGGCGACAAGATCATCGAGCTCGGCAATACCGATGTGTCGCGAGATTTCAGTGACGTGCGCGACGTCGCACGTGCATACGCGGCGATCGTCGCCCACGCGCCGACGGCCGCGGTGATCAACGTCTGTTCCGGCACCGCGCATTCGCTCGATGAGGTCCTGGCGATGATGGCGAGGATCGCGGGCTACGGGATCGAGGTGCGCATCAACCCCGCCTTCGTGCGTGCCAACGAAGTGAAGCGGCTGGTGGGTTCGAACGGGCGGTTGCGCGAAATCACGGGCCTCGCGCCATCGATTCGGCTGGAGGACACATTGCGCTGGATGCATGCCGCGCCGTCCCGTTGATGGATATGCGACGGTATCGTCGAGCCCTCCCCTTCAAGGGGAGGCGGCCGAAGGCCGAGCGGGTAGCGCTGGGGGGATGGAGTTGGACGGGCGGGCGGCGACAATCGCAAGTCCAACCCATCTCCCTCCCGGTCTCCCCCTTGAAGGGGGAGGGGAAAAGCGGTGGCCCCTGATCCTTCCGGGTTCTTGCAGCTGGGCTACCCTCGAGCAGCCAGTGCGTGGACGGCCTGCGCGATGCGCGTCTTGAACGCGCGGTCGTTGTCTTCGAACCACGCGCGCGCGGCGGCGCCCATCCTGTCGAGCTCGTCATCGGATGTTTGCATCAGCCGTTCGATCACCGTCCGCATCGTGTCGGCGTCATAGAAGTACGTGGTTGCAAGGCTTTGCGTGCCGGTGCGGGACGGGCTGATCAACGCGCCGCGGTCGGGCGAGACCATCTCGTTCATCGGCGGGGCATCCAGCGTCACGACCACCGCGCCGACCCCCATGGCCTCGACGAGGTAATGGCCGAAACCCTCCGTTTCCGACGGGCACAGGTGGAAGCGGTGCGCGTTCTGAATGCGTCGCAATTCCGCATCCGGGATGTAATCGATTCGGTGCGCGATGTTCGGCGCGGACACCACCTCGCGCGCGACGCGCGGGCTTTGCAGCACCGTCAACGTCGGCCATTCGGGATGCCGGCGCCACAGCGCCAGCAACGTGTCGGTCCCCTTGTTGGCGCTGCGCCCGGCAAGATGGAAAAACGACCGCTCGCGCGGCACCGATCGGTCCAGCCGGTCCTCGCTGGTGAAGCCCGTGTAGTCGACCTGCATCCCGAGCCGCTCGAAGATCGGCACCGCGTGCCGGGTCAGCACAAACATGCGATCCAGACGCGTCAGCCAGGCGCGATCGCGTTCGTCGAACCATTCCGGATGCGGCATCAACACATTGTGGCGCGCGGTTGCGAGGTATTCGGGCCGCACGCGTTCCAGCATCAGGTTGACGTCCCAGCGTTGCGCACCCTTGCCGGCGAGTCGTCGCGCGAGGATCCCGGTGCGCAGCTTGAGGGGATGCAGCGCCTTGTGCAGCGCGCCCCGCCGGATGCCGCTGGCCGTGACGTCGCAGCCCGCATCCACGAGCGCGCCGTGCAGCAGCCGCAGGTTGCGGGAGAGGCCGAAACCATTGTCGCGCGCGATCAGGTTGACGCGAATCATGTGGCGTACTCCACCGCGCCGGTGCCCGGGGCGCCGGCAAGGCGATGCCCGAAGCCTTCGCTTCGCGACGGGCGCGGCGGGGGGTCAGTCGTCGGAGTCGGGATCGTAGGCACGGAATTGTCCCGCATCGTCGCTGGCAGGTGGCACGCAACCGGGCACTACCGCGTTGCGCGTGAACAGGTACCAGTCGCGGCGGTTGGCGTGGCCGACCGGGATCGCGTCGCGTTGACGCACGCATGGCGCCAGCACCTTGCCGTAGGCGAAGACCCAGCGGTGTGCCGGATTGGCCGCCTGCCACGCGAGCGCGCGTTGCATCTGCACGTGCCAGGCCAGCCTGTAGCCGAAATTGACGGTCCTGCGGCCGAGCGTATCCAGCATCAACAGGTTTTGTTCCTTCCAGGCCACCAGCGCGATCGGATCGCCCGGCGTCGCCACGCTCGCGACGCGCGTCATCACCGCGCGCGCGGACGAATAGCCATTCAACAACGGGTAACCGGCCAGTCCCCAGGTGCCCCACGCGATCAGCGCGAACGCGCCCCAGCCCCAGGGCGCGTGGCGGGGACGCGCGAGCAGCGCCGCCGCGAAACCGGCGAGGCCCATGCCGAAGATCATCGCGATCAGCGGCAGGGGCGGCCCCCCGACGGCCGCAGCCGCGAGGGCGTGCAGCTTGTGCAATCGACCCGTGGACATGCCGAATGCTGCCAGCACCAACACCAGCGCCAGCAGCAACGTCAGCGCCCACAGCACCCAGCGGAACGAGCGTGCACGCACGATTTCCGGCAGCAGCGGCGCCATCGCCAGTGCCATGACCGGCAGCGCCGGCAGGATGTAGACGTTGCGCTTGCCGCCGCTCAAGGAAAAGAAGACCACCACCAGCACCACCCACGCGAGGGGCAGCAACACGCGTGCGTCGCCCTCGCGCAGGTGTCGGATCCAGCCCGGTATCGCCCACGGGATGACGAGCGACAGCGGCAACCATCCGAGCGCGATCACCCGCAGGTAGAACCACCACGGGTGGATATGGTGGCTTGGTTCGGCGTAGCGCGACACCGTCTGTCCGAGCAGGATGTCGTGCGCGTAACGCGCGTACGCCGCGTCGCCCGCGTGCACGTGCAGCGCGAACCACAACATCGGCAGCGCCCAGCCCAGGATCGGCAACAGGAACAGCAATGCCAGCCACCAGCGCCCGTCGCGGCCCTGCGGAGGCAGCACGCCATTCCAGCCACGCCAGCGTGCGAACCAGAAGGGCACGAACACCAGCAGCGCCAGCACGCCGACACCCTTGGTGATCACGCCCAATCCCGCCGCGATGCAGCCCACCGCGTACCAGCTCCACGCGGGACCGAGCAGCAGGTGCCGCAACAGTCCGTAGCAGGCCAGCGTGATCCAGAACACCTCCACGCCGTCGATTTGCGCGGCGCGCATCTGGAAGGTGAAGTTGACGCTGACCAGCACCACGGCCGCGGCCAGCAGCCCTGCGTGGTGGTTCCATTGCCGCCGCGCGAAGTCGTACACCAGCGCGATCGTGCCGAGCCCGGCCGCGAGCGAAGGCAGCAGGAACCATCCGCGCCAGCCGCCGGTCACGAAATACGCGGCGGCTTCCAGCCACATGAACATGGGCGGCTTGTCGGAGTACAACTCGACGCCGCGGTGCGGAAACAACCACTGACCGGTCGTCAGCATCTCGCGCGCCACCAGCGCGAAGCGCGGTTCGTCCGACGGCCACGGATCGCGCAGCCCGATGCCGAGGGCGAGCAACAGCAACGCGAAGACGAACAGCAGCGCGATCTGCACGCGTTCGTCCTGCAACAGTGGGCGTGGGTCGCGGTTCGACATCATTACAGGGCGCTTCACGTTGAAGCCGCGATTGTAGGGGCGAGCGTGCAGAAGCGTCTCCGCGCGCGGTTCCTACACACGCATCCCCACGGTCGCCGGCAAAAAGAGCGCTACACGCCGGCCGGCTCATGCGAAAGGCGATGGGCGAGCAGTTTCCCTCAGGAGTGCGCGTGCGCGTTATGGATGTTTCGCAAGCACCGCGTAAAACATGCCGTCCAGCCCGCCCTCGCCGGGCAGGATCTGCCAGCCGGCGCCCGCGGCGTGCCCGACCGGAAGTTCGATCGGCGATGCCTGCGCGTCGGGATGGTCGGCCAGGAAGGTGGTGACGATGTCTTCGTTTTCGGCACGCAGCAGCGAGCAGGTCGCGTAAACCAGTTTGCCGCCAGTCGCGAGCGTCGGCCACAGGGCCTCGATCAGGCGGGCTTGTTCGCGCGCCAGCGCGGCGATGTCCGCGGCGCGGCGATGCAGCTTGATGTCCGGGTGTCGGCGGATCACACCGGTGGCCGAGCAGGGCGCGTCCAGCAGGATGCGCTCGAAGGCGCGCCCGTCCCACCACTCCGGTGGCGCGCCGGCGTCGCCGACCTGGACTTCGCATCGCAGGCCGAGCCGCTGCAGGTTGGCACCAATCGAAGCGGTCCGCGAGTTTTCGCGTTCCAGCGCCAGCACTTCGATGTCCGCACGCTCCAGCATGTGGCAGGTCTTGCCACCGGGGGCGGCGCAGGCATCCAGCACGCGCAAGCCTTCGTGCAGGCCGAGCAAATCCGCGGCGCACTGCGCGGCGCCGTCCTGCACCGAATACCGGCCGCCTGCAAAGCCGGATTGGTGCGCGAGGTCGGCGTGTGCCCCGAGCGTCAGCGCATCGCGCAGCCATGGATGCGCTGCGGCGTGGACGCCCGCATCGGCGAGCTCGCCGATCACCTTTTCGCGCGTCGCGCGCCGCGCGTTGACCCGCAGCATCGGCGGTGCCGGTGCGTTGCCGGCAGTCAGGACCGCGTCGGCGTGATGGGGCCAGTCGCGTGCCAACGCGTCGATCAGCCAGCGCGGATGCGCACTGCGCGTTCCGGGCGTTGCGTCGAGTGCCGCCGCGCGCGCCGCACGCTCGCGCAACCAGCGGCGCAGGACCGCGTTGACGAGTCTGGCGAACCCGCCGCGATCCAGCGCACGGGTCGCCTCGACCGTGGCGGCGACCGCCGCGTGCGGCGGGGTTTTCAGGATTTCCAGCTGCACCAGGCCCACGACCAGCAGCGCGTGCAGGGCGGGTTCGCGCGTACGCAAGGGCCTTTGCAGCAAGCCATCGAGGGCGGTGTCGAAGCGCAACCACCAGCGCGCACCCTCGTTGGCGAGCGCGGTCAGCAATGCACGGTCGCGTGGATCACCAAGCCGGGCTTGCGCCGGGGGCAGGCGTTCGCGCAGCGACGCGCCCTGCAGGGCGACCGCTGCAAGCACCTCGGCCGCCAGCGCACGCGTATCCGTCATGGGCGCCTGAGTTCCGGGCGCGCGTTGAGATAATCCGCCGCGTCGATCACCCGCCCGCCTGCACGTTGCAGTTTCAAGATGCGCAGCACGTCTTGGCCGCAAGCCATGTCGATGCCGTGCTTGCTTGCCGCAACAATCCCGCCCGGTCTTTCCGGGTCCCCGGTCCCGGGTCCCGGGTCCCGGGCCTCTGCTTGCCAGACCCGCACCCGCTCGCCCGCAACTTCCGCTTCCGCCACGGGCCACGGATCGAACGCGCGCACCTTGCGTTCCAGTTCGCTTGCCGATCGTGTGAAATCGAGCTTTGCCTCTGCCTTGTCGAGCTTGTGCGCGTAGGTTGCGCCGGTTTCCGTTTGCGGCGTTTGCGCGAGCACTTCGCCGGCCGCGACGCGCCGCAAGCCTTCGCCCAACACGCTTGCGCCGAGCCCGGCAAGCCGCTCGTGCAGCGAACCGCCGGTGTCGTCGGCGCGGATCGGGGTAGTCTCGCGCAGCAGGACCGGGCCGGTATCGAGTCCGGCCTCCATGCGCATCAGGCAGACGCCGGTTTCGGTGTCGCCGGCCAGGATGGCGCGCTGGATCGGGGCCGCACCGCGCCAGCGCGGCAGCAGCGAAGCATGGACATTCCAGGCCCCCAGGCGCGGGATCGCCAGCACCGCGCGGGGCAGGATCAACCCGTAGGCGATCACGACCAACAGGTCGGGCGCGTAGTTGCTCAGCCCCTGTCGCGCTTGCGATGTCTTGAGGGATTCGGGTTGTTCGACGGCAATGCCCGCAGCCAGCGCAGCCTGCTTGACGGGGCTCGGCGTGAGCCTGCGGCCGCGACCGGCCGGCCGGTCGGGCTGGGTATAGACCGCGACGACCTCGACCTCGGCCGCAAGACAAGCGTGCAACCCCGGCACCGCGAAGTCCGGCGTGCCGGCGAACACCAGCCGCAGCCGCTGTGCCGGCATCTAGGGTCTGCTGACGCCATGCCAAGTGAGCCGCGTTGCTTCCGCAGCGGCCGCCAGGCGAGGCGCGCGCCGCGGCGCCAGAGTGGTTCTCTGGTCAAGGCGCGCACCGACGGATGGCGGCCGCTGCGGAGCAACCCTTCGGGCCGGGGCTGTTTGCCCGCATGGCTGCGTCATCGCTCGTCGATGTATCGACATACCTCTTCCTCACTCTTCCTTGCCCTGCGGGCAAACGGCCGACGGCGCGGCCACGTGGCATGGCGTCAACAGACCCAGGTCAACCCGCGTGGCGCCGCTGCTTCTCCAGCTTGCGAAGCAGCAGCGAACGTTTCAGCGGCGACAGGTAGTCGACGAACACCTTGCCGACCAAGTGGTCCATCTCGTGCTGGATGCACACCGCGAGCAGGCCGTCGGTTTCGATTTCGAAGGACTTCCCGGTGACGTCCTGCGCCTTCACGCGCACCCATTCCTTGCGTTCGACATCGGCGAACACGCCCGGGAACGACAGGCAGCCTTCCTGGCACACTTCGGTGCCCCGCGCCTCCAGCAGTTGGGGATTGATCAGCACCAGCGGCGCGTCGTGGGTCTCCGAGACGTCGATGACCAGCAACCGCTTCTGCTGGTTGACCTGGGTCGCGGCGAGGCCGATCCCGGGCGCCTCGTACATCGTTTCCAGCATGTCGTCGGCGAGCCGCGCAAGATCGGCGTCGAAGGTTTCGACCGGCTGGGCTTCGAGGCGCAGCCGCGGGTCGGGGAATTCAAGGATGTCGAGTTTGGCCATGGCTGGGGCGGTTCAAGGGGCTGCGTGCACTGAAATGGGGCCGCGCGCGACGATTTTCACGCCCGGATGGCCTGCAAGTATGCGGGATAACCCTCCGTTCCGTTCAGTGCATCACCAAATGTGAAATTTCTGCTTGCCGAAGGCGGCCATTCGGGTACACTCGGCGAAACTGCTGGGGGATCGGGGGATTGCCGGTCATGCTTAAGAAATTGCTTGCGCTCACTGCGGGCCTGGCGCTCGCGTTCGCCGCTTATGCGGCCGGCGCCCAGTTGCGCGCCGACCATCCGCATACCTATGTGGTGAAGAAGGGCGACACCCTGTGGGGAATCTCCGCACGGTTCCTCAAGAAGCCCTGGCTGTGGCCGGAAATCTGGGATGTGAACCAGCAGGTCTACAACCCGCACCGCATCTACCCCGGCGACGTGCTGGACCTCGACGTGGACAAGTTGCGCGTCACCAAGCGCGCCGCGGTCGAGGCCAACCCGATTCCGACCGTGCCCCTGTCCGCGATCGAGCCGTTCCTCAAGGACTACCGGGTGCTCACCGCGGACCAGCTCAAGCAGACGCCCTACGTGGTGGGTCTCGAGGAGAACGAGCCGCGTGCCACCGAGGGCATGAACCTGTATGTGCGCCAGCTCGGCAGCGCCAGCGTCGGCGAGCGTTTCGCGGTGGTGCGGCCCACCCACGTTTACCGTGAATTCAACGAGAACGGCCAGTCCAGCGCCGTCGCCCACCTGGTCGACAGCAACGTGGACATGGCGCCGGGTCCGTGGCAGGAGAATTTCCGCAACGACGGTCATTTCGGCCGCGGCGACGAGATCGCGACCGAGGTGCGCGTGATCGGTACTGCGCAGGTGCTGAAGGCCGGCGATCCGGCCACCCTGCTGCTGACCAATGCCCGCATGGAGATCCGTGCGGGCGACCGCCTGATGCCGGTCGATGACACGCCCTACGACTTCACGTATTACCCGCATGCGGCGAACAATGTCCCGGCGGATGCCAGGATCCTGGCGTTGTCCAACCATTACGACGGCATCTCGGTGCAGGGTCCGATGGACGTGGTGGCGCTGAATGTCGGCAGCGCCGACGGCGTGGACAATGGCGCGACGTTCGCGATCTACCAGCCGGGCGACACGATCCCCGACCTCGTCAAGGGCAACACCGACCGCCGCGAGTTCGGGCCCAAGGTGACCTTGCCCAGCGAGTTCGTGGGGCACGTAATGGTGTTTCGCACGTTCGGCCACATCAGCTACGGACTGGTCATGGACGGCATCCGGCCGGTCAAGGTGCGCGACGTGATCCAGGCGCCGTAATTGGCGCGCTCGTCCCTGATCGCAGCGTTGCTGAACGGCCGAGCGCGCTGTGCCTCTCGCGGCCTGGAATGTCCAGGACGGCCAAAGCCGCCATCAGAGCCGCCATCCATGGCCGAGAGCTCCATGGCCGAGAGCTCCCTGGCCTGACTTTCCACAACAGCTGCTTCGAGCGACGCACCCAAACAACCGGAAGCATAGGAACTTTCCTACAACACGGCACGGCCGGGGCCGCGCCGTTTTGCTTTGCGGTGGTCCTACACTTGCCGCATGCAAGAAGATGAGGAACTCCGGGCCTGGCTGACCCTCCTGCGTGCCCCCGGCCTCGGCGGCGCCGGGATGCGCGTGCTGTTGCAGCGGGCGGGGTCCGCGCGCGCCGCGTGTGCCGACATCCGCAGGTACCGGCAGGGGGTCGGACTCGACCCACCCGCGCTCGACTGGATTGCCCACCCCGACGCGGCGCGACTGGACGACGATCTCGCGTGGCTCGCCGCGCCACGCCATCGGCTGCTGCGCTGCGACGAGGCGGACTTCCCGCCACAACTGGAAACCGTCCCGCAACCACCCGCCGCGCTGTTCGTCGCGGGGGATCCGGCCGTGCTGCTGGCGCCGCAGGTGGCGATCGTGGGTGCGCGCAGCGCCACCGCCCAGGGCCTGGTGACCGCCCGCGACTTCGCGCGCACCCTCAGCCGCGCCGGACTGGTCATCACCAGCGGCATGGCCGAGGGCATCGACGGCGCGGCGCATGCCGCAGCGCTGGATGCCGGCAGGCCAACCGTGGCCGTGGTGGGCACCGGGCCCGATCAGGTTTATCCACGCAAACATCGTCAACTTGCAGACAGGATCGTCGAAAACGGAGCGATTGTCAGCGAATTCCCTCCGGGCACGGAAGCTCGACCCAGTCATTTCCCGCGCCGCAACCGGTTGATTGCCGGACTGGCGCTGGGAACCCTGGTCATCGAGGCGGGTCTGCAATCCGGGTCGCTGATCACGGCGCGCCTGGCCGCGGAATCCGGTCGCGAAGTCTTTGCCCTGCCCGGTTCCATCCATAATCCGCTGGCCAAGGGTTGCCACCGGCTGATCCGGGACGGCGCACGGCTGGTGGAGACCGCCGCCGAGGTCATCGAGGCGCTGGCACCGGCGGGGCAGGCGCTGGGCGCCGAGTTGCGGGCGCGGCTGGAGGCCCCGGACAGCTCGCCGGGGCCGGCACCCGGCGGTTCATCGAGGTCCCAGGACGCTGATTATGCGGCACTTCTTTCCGCGCTGGACGATGTGCCGGTGTCCCTGGACGAGTTGGCCGGCCGAACTGGACTCGCGCCGGCGGCGCTGTCCTCGATGCTGCTGCTGCTGGAACTGGAGGGGGTCGTCGCCCCGGCGGTCAACGGGCGCTGGCAGCGTCTTTTCAATGCCGGTGCTTGACAGAGCCACCCTGCGCATGTGTTCACTATAAATAGGGGCGGCCTCCCGCCGCCCGGGATTTGCATCCACGACATGGCCAAGAACCTCCTCATCGTCGAGTCGCCCGCCAAGGCCAAGACGATCAACAAATACCTCGGCGCCGACTTCAAGGTGCTGGCGTCGTACGGTCACGTCCGCGACCTGGTGCCCAAGGAAGGTGCGGTCGATCCGGAACACGACTTCGCGATGGACTACGCGCTGATCGAGAAGAACGTCCGTCACGTCGACGAAATCGCCAAGGCCGCCAAGGCCGCCGATTCGATCTACCTCGCCACCGACCTCGACCGCGAGGGCGAGGCGATTTCGTGGCACATCAGCGAGATCCTCAAGCAACGCGGCTTGCTGGACGGCAAGGAAACCCACCGCGTGGTGTTCTCGGAAATCACGCCGCGCGCGATCAAGGACGCCGTGGCGCATCCGCGCGGCCTCTCGCACGACCTGGTCGACGCCCAGCAGGCGCGCCGGGCGCTGGATTACCTGGTCGGCTTCAACCTGTCGCCGGTGCTGTGGCGCAAGGTGCAGCGCGGACTGTCGGCCGGACGCGTGCAGTCGCCGGCGCTGCGGATGATCGTCGAACGCGAGGAGGAGATCGAGGCGTTCAAACCTCGCGAGTACTGGAGCGTCGAGGCGAAACTGGAGCATCGGGACGGCGGGTTCAGCGCGCGGCTGGTCAGGTTCAAGGGCAAGAAGTTCGAGCAGTTCGACCTCACCAACGCAACCGACGCCCACGCCGCGCGCGAGGCCCTGCTGCAAGCCGCGGGCGGGAAGCTCGTGGTCGGCGACATCCAGTCGAAGCAGCGCCAGCGCCGGCCCGCCGCGCCGTTCACCACGTCCACCCTGCAACAGGAGGCGTCGCGCAAGCTCGGCATGGCCACCGGCCGCACCATGCGCATCGCGCAGGGCCTCTACGAAGGCGTGTCGCTGGGCGGCGAAAACGTCGGCCTGATCACTTACATGCGCACCGACTCGACGCACCTGTCCGGCGAGGCGGTCGGCGAGTTGCGCGCCACGATCGAACGCGAGTTCGGCAAGCAGGGGCTGCCCGAGCACGCGATGGTCTACAAGACCAAGTCCAAGAACGCGCAGGAGGCGCACGAAGCGATCCGTCCGACCTCGGCGCTGCGCACGCCGAAATCGGTGGCGGCCCACCTGACGCCCGACCAGTTGAAGGTGTACGAGCTGATCTGGAAGCGCGCGGTGGCGTGCCAGATGAAGCCCGCGACGCTCAACACCGTGGCCGTGGAGTTTCCCTGCGGCGGCGACGCCGCGTTCCGCGCCACCGGCACCACGGTGGTCGATCCGGGGTTCCTCGCGGTGTACGAGGAAGGCCGTGACCAGAAGGGCGCCGACGACGACGACGAAAAGCGCAAGTTGCCAGCGCTCGCGGTGGGCGAAACGGTCCCGCTCACCGACATCGCGACCGACCAGCATTTCACCGAACCGCCGCCACGCTATTCCGAGGCGTCGCTGGTCAAGACGCTGGAGGAATACGGCATCGGCCGGCCCTCGACCTATGCCAGCATCATCCAGACGCTGTTGTCGCGCGATTACGTCACGCTGGATTCGCGCCGCTTCAAGCCCACCGACGTCGGCCGCGCGGTGGCCAATTTCCTGACCGCGCACTTCACCCGCTACGTCGATTACGACTTTACCGCCAAGCTCGAGGACGAGCTCGACGCGGTCAGCCGCGGCGAGGAGGAATGGCGTCCGTTGATGGCGCAATTCTGGAAGCCGTTCAAGGCGCTGGTCGAGGACAAGATGGAGTCGGTCGACCGCAGCGAGGCGACCGGCGCGCGCCTGCTCGGCGACGATCCGAAAACCGGCAAGCCGGTGTCGGTGCGGCTCGGCCGTTACGGCCCGTATGCGGCGCTGGGCGACAAGGACACGGACGAGAAGCTCAAGTTCGCCTCGCTCCTGCCCGGTCAAAGCATGCACACGATCACGCTGGAGAACGCGCTGGAACTGTTCAAATTGCCGCGCGCACTCGGCGTGGACGGCGATGGCGAGGAAATCAGCGCGGGCATCGGGCGTTTCGGCCCTTTCGTGAAGAAGGGCAAGCTGTACGCCTCGCTCAAGGGCGAGGACAACGCCTACACCGTGACGCTCGAGCGCGCGCAGGAATTGATTCGCGAGAAGCAGGAGCTGATCGCCAATCGCGTGATCCACGATTTCGGCGACGGCATCCAGGTGCTGAACGGGCGTTACGGTCCGTATATCACCAACGGCGAGAAAAACGCGCGGGTGCCGAAGGAGCGCGATCCGAAATCGCTCGGCCACGACGAGTGCAAGGCACTGCTCGACGCCGCGCCGGTCCGGCGTGGGCGCGGTGCGTTCAAGAAAGCGGCGGCGAAGAAGGCCGCCGCAAAGAAGGCGCCGGCCAAAAAGACCGCGGCCGGAAAGACCGCGGCGAAGAAGTCCTCAGCCAAAAAGTCCGCCACGAAAAAAACGGCGGCAGGAAAATCCGCGGCGAAGAAATCCTCGGCCAGAAAAGCCGCGGCAAAGAAGGCATCCGGCGCGGCAACGGAATCGCCGCCATTCGACGTTTGATCCATGCGCGTGTTCGGTATCGACCAGATCGAAGGCGCTGCCGCGCTGCTGCGTCGGGGCGGCGTCCTTGCGTATCCGACCGAAGGCGTGTTCGGCCTGGGTTGCGACCCCGATGACCGCGCTGCATTCGAACGCATTTTCGCGATCAAGCAGCGGCCGCCGGCGCAAGGCGTGTTGCTGATCGCGGCCGATTTCGCGCAGGTCGAGGGCTGGATCGGCGAGGTGCCGGCCGCGGCCCTGGGGCGTGCCCGTGCCGCCTGGCCCGGGGCGCACACGTTCATCTTTCCGCGCTCGCCGCGGGTGCCGGACTGGGTCGCCGGCGGCCATGATGGCATCGCGCTGCGCGTGACCGCACACGCGCCGGCGGCGGCGTTGTGCCGTGTCTTCGGCGGTCCCCTCGTGTCGACCAGCGCCAATCGCCACGGCGAGGCGCCAGGGCGCAGCGCGCAGGACATCGCGGCCCTGTTCGGCGACGAACTGGACGGCGTGCTGGATGCCCCGCTGGGCGGTCTTGACCGCCCGACCCCGATCACGGATGCCGTGACCGGCGCTATCATTCGCGGCTGAGGGGACTGGGGAGTTTCCGGTGTCAAGCGTATTCGAACCACTGGATGGCGCGCCGGCGGGGACGTGGCAGCCGTTGCTCGCGGGAGCATCGGCGCAGCGCACGATCGCCTGGCGCGGCGGCCGCGCGGTGACCGTCGCGGGATTCCTGGCAGACGTGGCGGCGCTTGCCGCGCGCCTGCCGCAGGCCGCGGCCGCGGTCAATCTTTGCGAGGATCGCTACGCATTCCTGGTGGCGTTCGCGGCGCTGGCATCGCGAGGCCAGGTCAACCTGTTGCCGCCATCACGCGTGCCGAATGCCATCGACGAGGCGCTGGCTGCACATCCCGACGGCTACACGATCGGCGACGCGGCGCTCGATCCGGAACCGCCCAATTACCTCCGATTTTCGGCAGACGGCATCGCGCGGGACGCACCCTCCGTGCGGGTCGCGGACGCCGGCCGGGTGGCGATCGGTTACACCTCGGGTTCCACCGGCGTGCCGCGTGCCAATCCCAAGCGCTGGGACAAGCTTGCGATCTCGAGCCGCCACAACGATGCGTTGTTGCGCGCGCTGGCCGGCGGCGATTACAACGTGGTCGCGACCGTGCCGCCGCAGCACATGTACGGTCTGGAGTTCTCCGTCCTGCTGCCGTTGTTCGGCCATGCGGCCGTGCACGCCGGCAAACCGTTCTTTGCCGCCGACATCGCCGCGGTGCTGGACGAACTGCCGGAGCCGCGGATCCTGGTCACGACGCCGGTGCACCTCCGCGCACTGGTCGATTCGAGCCAGTCGCTGCCTGCGTTCTCGGGCATCGTGTCCGCGACCGCGCCATTGACGCGCGAACTTGCGCGTGCGGCGGAGGTACGCTTCCACGCGCCGGTGCAGGAAGTGTTCGGTTCCACCGAAACCTGCGTGATCGCGCATCGCCGTGCTGCACGCGACGAAGCCTGGACGCCGTACGCGGGTGTCGTGCTGCGCCCCCAGCCCGATGGCACGAGGGTCGAGGCACCCCAGCTTGCGCAGCCGGTGGTATTGGCCGACCTCGTGGTGCTTTTCCCCGACGGACGATTCCGCTTGCGTGGCCGCAATACCGATTTGCTGGAGATCGCCGGCAAGCGCGCCTCGCTCGGCGACCTCACCCACAAGCTGCTGGCGGTCCCCGGGGTGCGCGACGGCGTGGTATTCCAGCTCGACGAGACCGACGCGATGGGCGTGCGCCGGATCGCGGCGCTGGCGGTCGCACCGGGCATGTCGGCCGCCACGATCTCCAACGCGCTGCGGGGCGGCATCGATCCCATTTTCCTGCCGCGCCCGTTGAAACTCGTCGACGCGCTGCCGCGCAGCGAAGCCGGCAAGCTGCCGCGGGCGGCGTTGCTTGAGATGCTGAGACGGGACCCGTGACCCGGGACCCGGGACCCGCAAGATCGCCGTTGCCCGTGAGTCCGTGCGCGTCATTTCCCGTCGGAGCTTGACGCCAGCCCACCCGTTGGCCTGCTTCTCGTCGTGTCGTCATAATGTGGGCACTCTGCACGGGGACTCACAAGGCATGCGCACGTTCATTTCCCCGGGTCCCGGGTCCCGGGCCCCCGGTCCCGTCAAGTGAAGCTCCTCGTCATCGGCTCCGGCGGTCGCGAACACGCGCTGGCGTGGAAACTCGCACAGTCACAGCGCGTTTCCGAGGTGATCGTGGCGCCCGGCAATGCCGGGACCGCGCGCGAGCCGCGGATGCGCAATGCCGCGGTCAACGCCGCGGACCTCGATGGCCTGCTGCAACTCGCGCGCGACGAGGGTGTTGCGTTCACCTTGGTCGGTCCCGAAGCGCCGCTGGTGGCGGGCATCGTCGACCGGTTCCGTGCGGCGGGGCTGCGCATCTTCGGTCCGGACGCGGCAGCCGCGCAACTGGAAGGTTCGAAGGCCTTCACCAAGGCATTCCTGCAGCGCCACGGGATTCCGACTGCGCGTTGCGCGGTGTTCACCGACCTGGACCGCGCACTCGAGCATGTGCGCAGGCAGGGCACGCCGATCGTGATCAAGGCCGACGGCCTCGCTGCCGGCAAGGGGGTGGTGGTGGCGATGACCCCGGCCGAAGCCGAGAGGGCCCTTGCCGACATGCTGGGCGCGCACGCGTTCGGCGACGCTTCGGCACGCGTGGTGATCGAGGAATTCCTCGAAGGCGAGGAAGCCAGCTACATCGTGATCAGCGACGGGCAGCATTACCTGCCAATGGCATCCAGCCAGGACCACAAGCGCGTCGGGGATGGCGATACGGGGCCCAATACCGGCGGCATGGGCGCGTACTCGCCTGCGCCCGTGGTCACCCCGGACGTCGAGCGTCGCATCCGCGCGGAAATCATCGAACCGACGTTGCAGGGCATGGCGGCCGAAGGCGCGCCGTTCACCGGGTTCCTGTACGCGGGGTTGATGATCGACAGGAATGGCGCCCCCAAGGTGATCGAATTCAACGTACGCCTGGGTGATCCCGAGACGCAACCGATCATGCAGCGCCTGCAATCGGACTTCGCGGGATTGATCGAAGCGGCGCTCGACGGCCGGCTCGATCGTGTCGAAGCGACGTGGGATCCGCGCCCGTCGCTGGGCGTCGTGATCGCGGCGCAAGGCTACCCGGCCAGTCCGAAGAAGGGCGACGTGATTGCCGGGCTCGATGCGGATTTCGGCGCCAGCACCAAGGTTTTCCACGCAGGAACCGTGCTCGATGCCGGTGGCGAGGTCGTCACCGCCGGTGGCCGCGTGCTGTGCGTGTGCGCGCTGGGCGATGACCTCTCGAAAGCCCGTGATTTGGCCTACGCTGCGGCGGAACGCGTCCACTTCGACGGCGCGTTTTTCCGCCGCGACATCGGGCATCACGCGCTCACGCGCCGCTGACGTCATGCCCGTCATCCCGGCGAAGGCCGGGGTCCAGTGCGTTCAGGATCTGGCGAATCGTGTTGTTGTCCGTTTTGACACGCCGAATCGCCGATGCCTGATCGCCGCGCTTCCCGGCTTCGATCAGCGTTTCGTCCGGGACGCCTGCCCATGCGTAACGATCGAACTCGCGAATCACGGCCCGGATTTTCTCTGCGGGGTGGTCCAGTACCATGCTGTAGTAGGATTTCGGCGTCGGGCTTTCCTCGAGTCGTGACTGGGTGGGGGCAGAACATAGAGCAGGCATCAACCAGCGACACTCCGATTCTTGCGCCACACTCCCGGGGAATCTGCAAGCGCGCATGAGCCAATTCCGCCTGCTCGCCCAGCGCCGCTTCGCGCCGTTCTTTTCGGTGCAGGCGCTGGCGGCGTTCAACGACAACGCGTTCCGGCAGGCGACGATCGTGCTGGTGGCGTTCCAGATGGGGTTGTCGGACCAGCGCGTCGGGCTCTATTCCAACCTCGCGCCCGCGTTGTTCATCCTGCCGTTCTTCCTGTTCTCGGCCAGCGCCGGGCAGATCGCCGAGAAATTCGAGAAGCAGCGGTTGATCCGCTGGGTGAAGGTGTTCGAATTCGCGGCGATGTGCGTGGCGGCATGGGGGTTTTACGCGAGGAGTCCGCTGCTGCTGTTCGTGGTGCTGTTCCTGATGGGCGTGCACTCGACGATATTCGGGCCGATCAAGTACGCGATCCTGCCGCAGGTGTTGCACAGGGACGAACTGGTCGGCGGCAACGGCATGGTCGAGATGGGCACGTCGCTCGCAATCCTGATCGGCATGATCGCCGGCGGCGCGGCGATGGCCTCGCATTTCGGGGCGACTGCGGCCTCGGCGCTGGTGATCGGGGTCGCCGTGCTGGGATTCGCCGCGAGCCTTGCGATCCCGCGGGTACCGGCGGCGGCGCCGGACCTGAAGTTCAACTGGAACCTCGTCACGGAAAGCATGCGCGTGCTGCGGATCACCGCGAAGCAGCGCGCCGTGTTCAATTCGGTCCTCGGCATCTCCTGGTTCTGGTTTTTTGGCGGCGTGGTCACCGCGCAGCTCCCGAACTACACCAAGCTGTATCTCGGTGGCGGCGCCAGCGTTGAAATCCTGGTTCTGGCCCTGTTCTCGATCGGGGTCGGGATCGGCTCGCTGCTGTGTGAAAAGCTGTCCCGGCATCGGGTTGAAATCGGCCTCGTGCCGTTGGGTGCGCTGGGCATGACGGTGTTCGGCGTGCTGCTGTATTTCGCGCAGCATGCCCAGGCTACCGTTCGCGACGTGGACTGGCTGACGTTCCTTGCCACCAGCCATCACGGGTGGCTGGCGCTGGACCTCACCCTGATCGGCCTGTTCGCCGGCTTCTTCATCGTGCCGCTGTTCGCGCTGGTGCAAAGCCGCAGCGCACCCGATGAGGTGTCGCGGGTGATCGCGGGCAACAACATCATCAACGCGGTGTTCCTGGTCGCGGCCGCGTTGTTCGGCATCGGGCTGCTGGGCGCCGGCCTCACGATTCCGCAACTGTTCCTGGTCACCGCGTTGCTGAATGCCGCGGTGACGCTGTGGATTTTCCTGCTGGTGCCGGAATTCCTGATGCGGTTCGTGGACTGGTTGCTGATCAGCGTGCTTTACCGCGTGCGTACGCAGGGTCTGGAGCGCATCCCCGACGAGGGCCCGGCGCTGCTGGTGTGCAACCACGTCAGCTTCATGGACGCGCTGATCGTGATGGGCAGCGTCAGGCGGCCGGTGCGCTTCGTGATGTACCACAAGATCTTCCGCATTCCGGTCCTGAGTTTCGTGTTTCGCACGGCGAAGGCGATTCCCATCGCGGGCGCCAGGGAAGACCCGGAATTGCTGGCGCGCGCCTTCGACGCGATCGACGCGGCACTCGCGGATGGCGAACTCGTGTGCGTGTTTCCGGAAGGCGGGTTGAGCGCGGACGGCGAGATCGCGCCATTCCGATCCGGCGTGGTGAGGATCCTGGCCCGGCGCCCGGTGCCGGTGGTGCCTTTGGCGTTGCGCGGCTTGTGGGCCAGCATGTGGAGCCGGCGCGATTCCAGCCTCGGGCGTGCGCGCCTGCCGCGGCGGTTCCGCGCGCGGATCGAACTGATTGCCGGCGAGCCGCTGCACGGCGCCGCGGCCAGCGTCGACGAACTGGAGACACGCGTACGCGCCTTGCGCGGCGCTGCGGCCTGAAGTCCCGCGCCGGCGCGCCCGGTGCGATACTGTGGCGTTCCACCCCGCGCCTCGACCGCATGACCGCATCGCCGCTCCGAATCGCCACCCGCAAGAGTCCGCTCGCCCTGTGGCAGGCCGAACACGTCGCGCAACGCCTGCGCGAGGCGCATCCGGGCCTCGGAATCGAACTGTTGCCGCTTTCGACCCGCGGCGACGAGGTGCTGGATCGTTCGCTGGCGGCGATCGGGGGCAAGGGGTTGTTCCTCAAGGAACTGGAAGTGGCGGTGCGGGACGGCCGCGCCGACCTCGCGGTGCATTCGCTGAAGGACATGCCGGCGAGACTGGATGCCGGCTTCCTGCTGGCGGCGATCCTTACGCGCGCCGATTGCGCGGACGCGTGGGTCAGCAACGATTTCGATTCGATCGACGCCCTGCCGCGTGGCGCGCGGGTCGGGACATCTTCATTGCGGCGTGCCGCGCAGTTGCGCGCGCGCCGGGCCGACCTCGACATCGCGGACTTGCGCGGCAACGTCGGGACGCGGCTGGCCAAGCTCGACCGCGGCGATTACGCCGCGATCATCCTTGCGGTGGCGGGGCTGGAACGCATGGGATTGTCCGCGCGCATTCGTGCGCGCCTCGCGCCACCCGGGTGGCTGCCGGCGCCGGGGCAAGCGGCGATTGCGGTGGAAGCCTGTGCCGGCGACGCACGCGTCGCGGGATTGCTGAAGCCGCTGGACGATGCGACGACGCGACGAACGGTCGCCGCCGAGCGTGCGCTCAACGCCGAACTGGGTGGTGACTGCACGATGCCGCTCGGGGCGTGGTGCGATCTGGGGGCGAACGCCACCCTGCACCTGCACGGTCTGGTCGGTGACGCCGGCGATGGCCGTGTCGTTCGTGCCGACGCGCGCGGCGATGATCCGGAAATGCTGGGTCGTGAAGTTGCGCGGCTGCTCAGGCAAAACGGCGCGGACGCGCTGTTGCGGGCGCGTTCGTGACAGCTCCAAGCGCTGCCGGCGGAGCCTGTAGGAGCGCTCGTGAGCGCGACGCCGGGTAAATCAGGCGCCATCCACGGCCCCAAAGGCCATGGTCGCGACCACGGTCGCTCCTACTGCGACTTTCCGAAGCTGTACACGAGGTTGGTCGTGAACAAGGTGTCCATGTGCCTGGTGCCCGGCACGATGTTGGAATTGTAGCGGTTCTCGTAGGCGATCTTGAGCCCCAGCGTCCTGGTCATGGCAACCGCAAGGCCGATGTCGTTCTGGTAATACTTGTTCTCGCTGCCGATTTCCGCGAGGAAGGTTTCCTGCAGGCTGACGCTGTCGGTGAGGGCGAGCTTGTAGTTGACCAGGCCGCGGCCGATTGCCTCGTCCTGCACCGGCGGCGTCACCGTGGTGACCACGGGTGGTGTCGTGCTGGTGTCGGTTTCGGTGTAGGTCTGGGGCTGGTAACGCTTGAAGCCCGGACCCGCTTCGAGCGACAGCTCGCTGCGGGCATTCTTGAACAGGATGTAGCCGAAGCCGATCGAGACGACCTGCTGCCAGCGGTTCGGCGCGAAGTCGTCGTGGTCATAACGTGCCGCGCCGATCACGTACGAACGCGGGTTGAACTTGTAGCCGACCGACCCGCCCACGTCGAAATGATTGGCCGTGGTCTGGTAGCTGCTGGTCTGGCCGACCACGACGCCGCCGACCACGACGGGCGTCTTGACGTTGCTCTTGGCACGGTTGGCGTTGAGGAAGAAGGCGTCCTTCCAGGTGTCGTCCTCGTAGGCGAGCTGGAACTTGGCATCTGCGTTCAGCGACTTGGTGTTGCCGGTGGCGTTGGCGAGTCCGAACTCGCCGGTGCCGCTCCAGTTCGACTGGGTGTCGGGCGTGGCGGCCACCGCGAGGGCCGGCGAGCCGAGAACGGACAGGACCGCTGCGGCAAAAAGCATGCGGGTGTGTTTCATGTGCAGTTCCTTGGGTGTTGCTTCGCGCGAACCGGAAAGGCTGCCGTGCCGGCACTGAACGGCTGTTAAATTTTTGTAATGGACGGTACCGGATGCTCCCGTTCGGTCGATCACGGTTGCCGCTGCGGGAAAAACGCCGCCACCGCGTGACGTGCCTCGGCGAAAAACAACCAGCGTTCGACGAACAATCCCGCGATGCAGACGATCGCCACGATCGGGGCGATCCATGCGGCCCGGTTTGGCAGGGCAACGGCAATCCCGATGACGGGCAGGATCGCAAACAGCGTGACCGCGCCCTTGCGCAAGCGCGCGGCGTGCTTGCGCGCAAGTACGAAAGCCATTTCGCGGGTGAGATAGCTCTCCTCGGTGACGGGCCCCTCGAAGGATCGCACCCGGCCAAGGTGTTCCAGGCCGATCGCATGGCCCGCGGTGACCGCGGGCAGACGGTCGATTCCGCGCCAATAGTCCGTCTTGATGACAGCCGCGATCACGCCCAACGCCAGCAGCGCCAGCGGGAACGCCAGTCCGATCGTGTGTCCCGGCGCAAACGCCAGCAACCATGCCCACAGCCACAGGCCGCCCGACAGCAGCGCGAAGGCGAGATACAACGGCAGCACCTGCGGCGCGCGCCAGGCGCGAACGGTTTTCAGGGATCGGTAGATGTTGGCGGTGCACACGAGCGTCACCACCGCACCCAGCGCCAACAAGGCGCCGGCGACCCTGACGGGCCAGCCCGCATGGCCGAAATGCGCCAGGCCCGCCACCGCCAGCATCGGCAGGTAGGTCACCAGCGAGGCGATCCCTTCCCGCGACAACCAGGAACTGCTCCATTGGCCGAGGGCGCGCCAGGCGCGTTCGGGACGACCGAGGTGCAGGGTCGAGGCGAGCAGGCCCGCGGTCACCAGCACGAAGCCGAACACGAGCGGCGCCCACACACCGGCTTGCGCGAAGGGGTAGACGTCGGCGGCCAACGCGAGGCCCAGCAGGCACCACAGCCCGTAACCCGCGCCGCTCAACACCGTGAAGAAGATCACCGAGAGCGCAGGCTTCATCGCGACAAGGCCTTGTCCAGCCAGCGCAGCAATGGTGGCAGTTGTTCGGTGTCGAGGGATTCCCGCGCGGGTTCTGCCGGGACCGCGGTTACCGGAATCTCGCGTCGTGCACGCGGCGGCAGATAGCGATTGACCGGCCGGTAGCCGAACTCCGGCATCAGCGCGTAACCACCGCGTTCGGCCACGACTTTCGAGACGTCGGAATCGGGATTGCCGAGGTCACCGAACATCCGCGCGCGCGTCGGGCATGCCATCACGCAGGCGGGCTGGCGGTCGCGTTCGTCCAGCGTTTCGTTGTAGATGCGATCCACGCACAGCGTGCACTTCTGCATGGTGCCACGCTTGCTGTCCTTGCGGCCCGCGTCCGACGCGGGCACCTTGTGCTGCGGCAGCGCGATCTCGCGCGCGCCGTACGGGCACGCCCACGCACACAACTGGCAACCGATGCACTTGTCCTCGTCGACCAGCACGATGCCGTCCTCGGCGCGCTTGTAGCTGGCGCCGGTCGGGCACACCGTCACGCAGTCCGGCGTCTCGCAGTGCAGGCACGAGCGCGGGAAGTGGACCATTTGCGGGACCCGGGACTCGGGACC
>DASUKQ010000041.1:0-13103 GCA_036278635.1 Rhodanobacteraceae bacterium | reverse complement strand
GGCGTTCTCGGCCTTGTCCCAGATCGCGTCGTCGCCGATCCGCTCGTCGGGCCCGGGGCGCAGCGCCAGCATCAGCTCGACGTCCCTGAAGCCGAAGTCCGCGTAGACCTTCAAGGCCTGGCGGTGGAAATCCACGACTTCGGATTCGATCTGGTCTTCGGTGCAGAAGATATGCCCGTCGTCCTGGGTGAAGTTGCGCACCCGCAGCAGCCCGTGCAGCGCGCCGGAGGGCTCGTTGCGGGTGCACGACCCGAACTCGCCGTAGCGGATCGGCAGGTCGCGGTAGCTGTGCAGGCCATCGTTGTAGATCTGCACGTGGCCCGGACAGTTCATCGGCTTGACCGCGTAGGTGCGTTTCTCCGACTCGGTGAAGAACATGTTGTCCTTGTAGTTGTCCCAGTGGCCCGACTTCTTCCACAGCGACACGTCCAGGATCGCCGGGCACTTGACCTCCTGGTAGCCCGAATCTCGATACACGCGCCGCATGTACTGCTCGACCTGCTGCCACAGCGTCCAGCCCCTGGCATGCCAGAACGCCATGCCCGGCGCCTCTTCCTGCATGTGGAACAGGTCAAGCTGCTTGCCGAGCTTACGGTGGTCGCGCTTCTCGGCTTCCTCGATCCGGGTCAGATAGGCCTTGAGATCCTTGTCGTTCAGCCACGCCGTGCCGTAGATGCGGCTGAGCATCGCGTTGTCGGAATCGCCGCGCCAATACGCGCCGGCGGTCTTCATCAGCTTGAAGGACTTCAGGCGCCCGGTATCGGGCACGTGCGGGCCGCGGCACAGGTCGGTGAATTCGCCCTGGGAATACAGCGACAGTTCCTCGTTGGCGGGAATCGATTCGATGATCTCGGCCTTGTAATCCTCGCCCATGTCGCGGAAGAATTTCACCGCGTCGTCGCGCGACTTCACGCTGCGCGCGAGCGGCAATGCTTCCTTGGCGATCTTGTGCATCTCGGCTTCGATCGCGGGCAGGTCCTCGGGCCTGAACGGTTCGCCCCTGGGCGCGAAGTCGTAGTAGAAGCCATCCTCGATCACCGGGCCGATCGTCACCTGGGTGCCGGGATACAGCCGCTGCACCGCCTGCGCCAGCAAGTGCGCCGTCGAGTGGCGGATGACTTCCAGCGCCTCGGGCGACTTCTCGGTGACGATCTCGACGCGTGCGTCGTGGTCGACGGTGTGCGAAAGGTCCACCAGTTTGCCGTCGACCTTGCCCGCGAGCGCAGCCTTGGCCAGCCCGGCGCCAATGGACGCGGCCACTTCGCCCACGCTGGGTGGCGCGTCGAAGGATTTGGTGCTGTTGTCGGGAAGCGTGATCGTGATCATGGGCTAAAGCCGGGAAGCGGAGCGGGAAACGTGAAACGGGAAGCGGGAAGCGGGAAAGCATGAATCTCGTCATTCCTGGGCCACCGCGGCTTCATCGCGGCGGAACCGACTGCGGGGGCAGGATGCCGAAGCGAACATCGGCGCAGCCGATGGCCCGAAGGGCGAGCCTCAAGCATGTGGCGAGTTTACCCAGTGACTTTCATCCAACGCAAAAGACGCCAAGCTATTCGCGGCATCCATCCTTCAAACGCAGTCCAGCTTCAGCGTTGTGACAAGGATGAAGCCAACGCGGGCACAAAAAAGGGCGCCGTGCGCCCTCGCGTTTTCCAAAGGCGCTTCCGATCAGGTTTTGGAGATCTTGGTTCCCATGTCGCACACTCGGCCGGCGTTTCCGCGGGCTCCCTTGGACTCTCCGGACGGACGCCATAAAGCTAGTGCACGGCAGCGTCTTCGTCAACGCCGCCGATTGAGCGGGCGATGCGATCCCGCTACACTGCCCGGCCGGCACCACCGCTGCCGGCACGCTGCCCGGCAGCGTCTTCGTGGGCAGTTAGCTCAGCGGTAGAGCACTACCTTGACATGGTAGGGGTCACAGGTTCGATCCCTGTACTGCCCACCAGATTCGACGATTCAGGATGAAGGCTGCGGCGGAGTCGCGGCCTTTTTCGTCCTGCGGGGCTCCCGCAAATGATGCAGCAACCCGCCTGGGAGCCGCTTGGCGGGGTCATGCGGCAACCGTGGGCTCCAATCTTTCCAGCACCATTCCGCGCCCGGGATGCTGACGGTATCCTGACCTGCGTTGAGGCCGGCGCGTGCCGACGGCCCGACACGCGCTATTGTCCGGAAACGAGGATATGGAAGGGAACGAGGATATGGAAATGGACACCACGCTCCCGAGCAAACTGCTTGCCGTGCAACACCATCACATCGACCAGGGCGTCGAGGGCATCGTCGACGGCACGGGCACGCCCGAAGCACTGGCGACGGCGCTGCGGCTCCTTCGCGAACACCTGTACGTGGAAGAGGAAGTGCTGTTCCCGTTGCTGGTCGAAATGGGCCTCACGATGCCGGTCTTCGTCATGAAGCGCGAGCACGGCGAGATGTGGCCGTTGATCAGGAAACTCGAAACCGCGTGCGCAACCGGTGCCGACTCTACCGGCATGCGTGAGGACGCGTGGACGCTTCTGCAGCAACTCAAGATCCACAACACCAAGGAAGAGCAGATCGTCTACGCGGCGGCGGACGAGTGCGAACCCGCGCGCCCCGATGCGCCACTGCTCCGCGACATGGCCGCCGCACGCATGCCCGAAGGCTGGGTTTGCTCGATGGCGCCGCGCTGACGTCGAGGCGTCCGCAGGCTTGCGCACCATTGCGCGAGCTTCCGGTTCATTCTGCTGGCACTTCCACGGGTAGCGGCGCGACGTGCAACGCCTCGACGCGTGCGTCGTTCAGCGGGCCATCGGTGCCACCCTCGCCACCGGTGTAATGCACGGAATGCGTGAGGTCGCTCATGTTGAAGCCCTGCTCCAGCGCGAACATGCAGCGCGCGCCCGCCTTGGCGTCGAATGTGCCGGTGGTCGAACGCTGCTCACCGACGCTGTGCGGCATCACCACAGTGACGGTCTGCGCAGGATGGCCGGCGCAGTCGATCGCGAGCCGCTTCACCGCCGCCGTGATGCCGGTATTGATCGGACCGTGGCCGTTCGCGTAATCGAACCAGACGCGATGTCGGCCATCCACCGACGCGGTCCATGCGCGCGGCCACGCGCCCGTCACACGCGCCTCTGCGCCGACGCAGGTTGCCTCGCTGGGCAGCGACTGGATGCCGTGCCTGTCGACGCGGGTCACCCGGAAGCAGCGCCGCGCCGACGACCACGGCAGCGCCCATGCGTTGCCGGCCGACCCGTGACGCCTGCCATCGACGTACAACGTGTCCCGGTCATTTCCGCCGTGCACCCGCCACGCGCCACCAACCCTTTCCACCGCCGGTGCGGCCGGCGTCGCGGGCGGGTACATCGGCGCGCCCGTACGCAACGGCAACGCCGGGGCGGTGACGGCCTTCAAGGTGACGACCGTGTTCTTGCCGTCTTGCTCGACCCTGTCCGCGACCAGCAGGTTGCCGTCGACGTTTTGCGGACGCTCCAGAGTGATCCGCCGGTCCGGGAGCTGCAGCGTAATCGCATCGCGCGTGTCGAACAGCATCGGCACCAGCGACACCGGCAGCTTCGGCTGGACCTTGCCGTCCGCAGTGAGGCCGAACACGCCCTCGGTCACCATGCCGAGATACCCCGCCACCGACCACAACTGGCGCGGCGAATTCACCACCGGGCCGCTCAACTTGCCCTCGTCCACGTGGACGGCCTGGCTCAGCATCGCGTAGTTTTCCATGTTCGAGCCGGCCAGCGCGGGGCCGCGCATCAGCGACCGGATCTGGAGCTCGATCATCCCGGGATCGTTGACCTTGCGCGCGGCGCGCAATGCATAGGCGCTGACGAACGGCCAGATCGCGCGGTTGTGGTAGATCGGCTGGTCGGCACGTTCGGGCCAGATCACCGGGCTGCCGGCGGGCCACACGGGATAGTGCGCCAGCGATGCGCGCGCGCGTTCGGTATCGGCGACGCCACTGGTGATCGCGAGCGAGATACCAAGCAAGTCGTAGGCTTCGATCGGCATCCCGTCGCCGCCAAGATAGCTCACGTACATGCCGCGATCGGCGCGCCAGAAGTGCGCGTTGATCGCGGCCTTGAGCGCGGCCGCCTGTGCCGCGTACTGCTTCGCGCGGTTGTCGCCGCGTTGCGCGGCCATGCGCGCGGCCAGGTGCAAGGCGTCGTAGTGCAGCACGTTGGTGGACAGCGCGAACGACTGCGCGATGAACACCACGTTGTCTTTTGTCCATTCCGGGTAGGTCTGCTCGCGCCAATCCAGGAACGAAGTCTCGCCGCGATACAGGCCGAGGCGCGCGTCGAAGGCGTATTCACGATCCTGCGCGAGCGTGTCCTGCAGCGCCTGCCACACCTTGTCGGCGAACGCCTTGTCATCCAGCAGATGACGCGCGCCGAGGAACCACACGACCCGGTCGGTACTGATCGGCCAACTGCCGCCGGAGCCGGTGTCCTGCATGGGATACAACCCCTGCGGCACGTCCTTCGCGCGCACGCCCGACAGTTTGAACAGCAGCGATTCGCGGGCGCGGGCCGGGTCGTATCGCCACAAGCCGAGGTCGATCGAATACGAGACATCGCGCGTCCAGACGTACGGCCACTTGACCCCGGTGACGAAGCAGCGGCAGGCGATGGGGTTGCCATGGTCGTAGGCGCCGTCACGGATCGCCGATACCGAATTTTCGCCCAGTTCCTCCTGCGCCATCGCGAACAGGCCGTCGAACAACGGGCTCGCGGTTTGCGCGGTGGCGCGGGGCGCGGGGATCGTCCTGGTGCCGAACGGGCCCGTCAGCACGTAACCGCCGTCGGGGCCCATGGCCATGGACGCCGTTTGTCCGCGCCAGTCGAGGCTTGTGTGCCAGGCCGGCGCGGCCTGCGCTGACGCCGTGGCCAGCGCCAGCAATGCACCGGGAATCAGGCTCCCACGTTTCATGGGCCTGCCGGGGGTTGCGTATCGTTCGCTTCCCGCACCTCCACCACCACCAGGCCTTGCGGCGGCACGTCGAGCGCGAGGCGTCCGTCATGCACGGCCACTTGCTGCGCATCCGGAAGCTTGCCGGCCGCACGCAACTGCGTGATCTGGGCACGGCTGGGGAAAGCCGGTCGACCCATCTTGTCGAACGTGGCGATCACGTTGCCATGCGCGGCATCCAGCCGCCACACGGTGGCCGTGGCGTCCCCCGCAAGATGCCCGATCCTGAGTTCGAAGTGCTTCGTTGTCCCCGCGGGCGCGCCGGGGGTGTACGTCGCACCGTCTGCAACCGGCGGCGCATAATTCCACAGTGCCAGCACCAGCGATCCATCGCCGCGGCGCGTCGCGAGCGCGTCGTCGGATTCCAGCGGCAAGCGCGTATGGCCCAACCGGTGCAGCATCGCGAACGCGTTGAACGACGGCTTGTCGATCCGGTCCTCGGCGATCAAACCGAATCCGCCGTAGAACGGCGTGCGCACCACGCCCTGTTCCTCGAACACGTCCGAGAACGTCCAGTAACTCATCATCGCGACCTTGCCCGCACAGGCATGGATCATGTTGGCGATCCACGGACCCATGAATACGGTATCGGTCACGTTGGGCAGGTTGGCGTAGGACGCGTTGTACTCGCTGAAGACCAGCGGCAGGGTGGGATAAGGCGACGCCAGGATCTCGTCATGCACCTTGGCCACCGCGCGGCAGACCATGTCCTTGCGTGGAATGTGTTCGTCGGTATGGAACACGTTCTCGGCGGTGTCGTCGCCGTACACGTGGCTGCTGACGAAATCGATGGGCACGTGCGCTTCGTGTACGTGTTTCAGGAATGCCGGAATCCACGCGGCCTGGGCGGTAGCTGGGCCACCCACGCGAATCCGCGAACTCACCGACTTCAGCGCACGAACGGTGTGGTCGTACAGCTTGAAATAGGTCGCCTGCTTGGGATCACCGCCCCAGAAATCGATGTTGGGCTCGTTCCACACTTCGAAATACCAGCTCGCCACTTCGTCGATCCCGTAGCGGTCTACCAGGTGTTTCGCGAACGCGCGGATCATCGCGTCCCACTCGGCGTAATCCTTCGGCGGCATCACGTTCGGGTGGTACCAGAAACTGTGATGCCTGGACGTATCGGAACTGAACGCTTCCGGCATGAAGCCCAGCTCCACGAATGGCTTCACCCCGTGCGCGAGCAGCCCGTCGTAAATCTGGTCGATATAGGAAAAGTTGTAGCTGATCTTGCCGTTCGCATCGCGATTCACCAACCCCACCTCGCGATCGAAGATGCCGTGGAAGCGCACATACGTGAAGCCGGTGGCCTGGTGCACCGCATCGAGATCCCTGCGATAGTCGTCGCGCAGCGACAACACCGCCCGGCCGGATCCGAACATCTGCTCCCAGAAGTGCGGGAATGGAGTGCCGGCCGCCTTGGCATCCACCTGCAACCCGACGGTTTGCGGCACCGGTGCAGCCGCAGCCGCGGCAAGTCCACCCGCGCTGGACAGCGCCAGGGCGGCGATACACACGGCGAAACGTCGAAAACTCTTCGGAATCCTCATGGCAAAACCCCAATCGTCAAGCCGATGGAAACGTTTACATGGCAGCGAGTCTGGCTTATTCTGGCGCGCACGTCCAGCCGGGGAATCGAGTCGTTGATCGCGCCATCCGGCCTCGCTCGCGATGACCCGCCCGGGAGTCCACCGGGCGTCGGGCCCCGACGGCCTCCATGCCTTCGTGCGCCTGCGTCGACCGATCGAGGGCTCGACGGCGAATGGCTGCACCTGCCAAGCTACGGCGCGATGTTCGCGCGGCTCGACCAGACGGATCGGCCGCAATGCGTTTCGATGCAACCACCACAGGGGGTATCCATTGAACACGACCGCGACGTTGCCTGACCATCCACAAGGACGCGCCAACCTGCGCGTGATCCTGATCGCCGCCGCCGCTGCACTCGGCGGTTTCCTGTTCGGCTTCGACACCGCAGTCATCAACGGCGCGGTCGACTCGATGCGCCAGACATTCGGTCTGAGCGCGGGGCTGACCGGTTTCGCGGTGTCCATCGCCCTGCTCGGCTCGGCGCTGGGCGCCTGGTACGCGGGACGGCTGGCGGACCGTTACGGGCGCGTGCGCACCATGCAGGTCGCGGCCGTGCTGCTGGCCGTGGGTGCGATCGGCGCGGGGCTGGCGGGAAGCGTCGCATGGCTGATGGTGTGGCGCGTAGTGGCGGGCATCGGCGTCGGTGTCGCTTCGGTGGTGGCGCCGGCCTACATCGCCGAGGTGTCGCCGGCCTCGATCCGCGGACGGCTCGGCTCGATGCAGCAACTGGCGATCGTACTCGGCATCTTCGTGGCATTGCTGAGCGACGCCGCACTCGCGCATGTGGCAGGCGGCGCCAGCGAAACACTCTGGTTCGGCCTCGGTGCCTGGCGCTGGATGTTCATCGTCGGCGTGATCCCCGCGCTGATCTATGGCGTGCTGGCACTCAGCGTGCCCGAATCGCCGCGGCATCTGGTGGCGCGCGGCCGCAACCAGGACGCCTTGGGCGTGTTGCGGCGGGTGCTCGGGCTGGGTTCGGAAGCGGCCCTCAGGAAAAAACTCGGCGATATCGAGCTCAGCCTCAAGAGCGAGCACAAACCGCGCTGGCGCGACCTGGTCGGCGGCCGGGCGGGGCTGCTGCCTATCGTGTGGATCGGCATCGTGCTGTCCGTGTTCCAGCAGTTCGTCGGCATCAACGTGATCTTCTATTACTCGACCACGCTGTGGCACTCGGTCGGCTTCAGCGAGGCCGATTCCTTCATGCTCACCGTGGTCACCTCGATCGTGAACGTGCTGGTGACGCTGGTGGCGATCGCGCTGATCGACAAGGTCGGGCGCAAGCCGCTGCTGCTGCTCGGGTCGGCCGGGATGGCCGTGACCCTCGCACTGATGGCGCTGTGCTTCGCGCAAGCCACCGGCAGCGGCGCCGACATCAACCTGCCCGCGCCGTGGGGGCCGGTCGCGCTGGTCGCGGCCAACCTCTACGTGATCTTCTTCGGCGTGAGCTGGGGACCGGTGGTGTGGGTGCTGCTGGGCGAGATGTTCCCCAACCGCATCCGCGCGATGGCGTTGGCGGTGGCCGCGGCGGCGCAATGGCTCGCCAATTTCGCGATCACCAGCAGCTTCCCGCCAATGGCTCAATTCAGCCTGCCGTTCTCGTACGCTGTGTACGCGGCATTCGCCGCACTGTCGTTCGTGTTCGTGTGGCGGTTGGTGCGCGAAACCCGCGGCGTGGAGCTCGAAGACATGCCGGGGTGAAAACGCCCGCATGGCCACGCCGAGCCACCGGCTTTCATCGTCCATCATCGACCTGGACCATGCCGCGGCGGCGCCGGATGGATTTCCCGCCGGGTCGGCTCGCCGCCCGCACGCATGACACGGGCGCCGGTTGTTGCTTATGCTGGGCGCCCGCAACAGGAGCAACCCATGGCGAAGCTGGCCCTCATCGGCGACATCGGCGGCACCAATGCACGTTTCGCGCTGACCGATCTCGCGGCCGAGCGGCCACAGGTGGTGAACGAGCAAACCTTCACCGACAAGGGCTTCCACAGCCTGGGCGAAGCCGCGCGGCATTACCTCGATGAAGTCGGCGCCACGCCGGAACGCGCGGCGCTGGCGGTCGCCTCGCCCATCACGGGCGACGAGATCACGCTCACCAACCGCGACTGGTCCTTCAAGCGCAGCGAACTGCGCAAGGCACTTGGTCTGGACAGCCTGGAACTCATCAACGATTTCGCGGCCGTCGCATGGTCCGCGCCGCACCTCGCGGGTGGCGACCGCCTGCCCGTTCACGGCAAGGTCGCATCGCCACTCGAAGGCCCGGTGACCCTGATCGGCGCGGGCACCGGCCTCGGTGTCGCGCTGCTGACCGGTTCCAGCGCACAAGGCTGGCACGTGGTCCCCACCGAAGGCGGCCATGCCAGCTTCGCACCCACCGACGACGAGGAACGTGCGATTGCCGCGTGGCTCGGCGTGCGCCACGGCCGGGTTTCCAACGAACGCCTGTTGAGCGGCCACGGGCTGTCGAACATCGATGCGTGTCTGCGCGGCATCGATCCCGTGGCAGCTCCTTCCGCGGTACCCGGCGCGCGCCGATCCAAGGAGGTCGTGGATGCAGCGCTGTCCGGCAACGACCCGGACGCCGAACGCGCACTGCACAGGTTCTGCTGCATCTACGGCGCGGTGGCCGGGGACGCCGCGCTGCTGCACGGCGCCCGCACCGTGCTGATCGCGGGCGGCGTGGTACTGCACTTCCTGGAGTTTTTCCGCAACAGCGAATTCATGCAGGCGTTCGTCGCCAAGGGCCGGCACGAGGATTACATGCAGCGGATGGCCGTGCAGGTCATCACCCACGACAACCCCGGCTTGCTCGGCGCCGCGGTCGCGGCCCGGTCGTCGAATCGGACTGGCTGAACACGACCCGTACCCGCGCGGGTCCCGTTCACGGCGCCTGGCCACTCGATCCCCTAAACAGACGCGGATGGGCGCTGAATTCCCCGGCCCGACGATCGAGGCGTACCGTTGAACGTATTGCTGGTCATGGGCCATCCCCGCCGCGACAGCCTTTGCGCCGCGCTTGCAGGGGCGTACCTCGAAGGAGCCCGCAGCGCAGGCGCCACTGTCCGCACGTTGGTGCTGGCGGACCTGGAGTTCGATCCGCACGTGCGCGTGGACTCCCCCGAAAACCAGGAACTGGAGCCGGATCTCGAACGCGCGGCCCGGTTGCTGGAGTGGGCCGAACACATAGTCTTCGTCTACCCGACCTGGTGGGGCACCATGCCCGCACTGCTCAAGGGATTCCTGGATCGTCTGGTGAGGCCGGGCACGGCCTTTCGCTACTACGGTCCCGGCGCGCTGGACTGCGAGGGGCTGTGGACCGGAAAGTCCGCGCAAATCATTACCACGATGGATACGCCGGCTCCGATCTACCGCTGGCTGTACAAGGGTCCCGGCATGCACGCCATGCGCAATGCGACGCTCGGGTTCTGCGGCGTCAAGCCAGTGTACGCATTGGCCTTCGGGCCCGTGCGCACCTCCACGCCTCCCAAGCGCGAAGTGTGGCTGGAAAAGGCGCGCCGAGCCGGGTGGCGGCTGCACGGCGGCGTCCGCCCGGCATGGTCCCGCGCGTTACGCACCGCGGCGGCGTGGTTGCGGGCGTTGCGATTGCAGTTTTACCCGATGACCTGGGCCGCCTTCACCCTTGGCGCGTTGGTGGCCGTCGAACACCTTGCGTGGGAGCCCTATCTCTGGGGCTATGCGTGCGTATTCCTGCTGGAAGCCGCGACGGTCTTTGGCAACGATTATTTCGACCGGGCATCGGACCGCGCCAACCGCAACTTCGGGCCCTTCACCGGAGGCTCGCGGGTCCTGGTCGACGGCATGCTGGATGCCCGGACTCTGCGCCAGGGGATCGTCGCCGCGTTGATCCTTGCCGCGGTCAGCGCCGGCTTCGCCGTGCGCGCGTCGCCGCAACCGGTTCTTTCCGCAATCTGGTTGCTGCCGGCGGTGGTCCTGACGCTCGGCTACACCGTGCCGCCGCTGCGCTTGTGCTATCGCGGCCTGGGCGAGCTCGACGTGGCGTTCACCCACGGTGCGCTCGTTCTTGTCATGGGCTATCTGCTACAGGGCGGCGCCGTGGCCGCCCCGCTGCCGTGGCTGCTGAGCCTGCCGCTGTTCTTCGCCATCCTGCCGGCCATCATCCTCGCCGGCGTGCCCGATCGCGATGCGGATGCCGCGGTGGCCAAGCGCACCGTGGCAGTGCTTGTCGGAAATCGTGGCGCCATGGTCGTGGCTGCCGCTGCCGTGATCGTGTCGTCCGCACTGGCCACGGGTTTCGATCAATCCGGCATGGTCGATGGCCTGTACCGCAACATCAGCTACTGCGTACTGCCGCACGCGGCCTTGTGCGTGTTCCTGCTTCATCGGCATGTCCGGCGCGTTGACGCCCGCCGGTCCCGACGCATCGACCTGTTGCTGGTCGCCACCCTGAGCTACATGATCTGGTTCGTTGCCGTGCCCCTGTTCCACCTGCTGTGACGGCGCACGGCTGGGCCATGCTGCGGACATTCCAACGGAACTGCCAGGCCTGTCCAGGGTGCATGGATCTCGGCGCCGCAAAGCCAAACCGGCCACCGCGCGGCGTTGGCGGCGCGGAAGTTCGCGAACCGACCGTTCACCATTGGCGGACTGGCTCGAGGTCGCGCGGTCGCCCGCAGGTCGGCTCCTACCGCAGCGCCTGCTCGCGCACACGGTGGATTTCGTCGCGCAGGCGCGCGGCTTCCTCGAACTCCAGGTCCTGGGCGCGTCTGTACATCTCGGACTCGAGTTTCCTGATGAGTGCCGCGGCGGCGTGCGCGTCGAGCGTGGTGTAGTCCGCGGCGTCCTCGGCGACGTTGCGTGACGATTGCCCGGCGTGGCCCTTGCCGCGACCGCGTCCACGGCCGCGCGTGGAAGGATCGTCGCGCGCACCCTCCATGATGTCGGCGATGTTGCGCACGATGGTGGTCGGCGTGATGCCGTGTTCTAGGTTGTATTCGACCTGCTTGGCGCGGCGCCGGTCGGTTTCGTCGATCGCGGCCTGCATCGAGCGCGTCACGCCGTCGGCGTACAGGATGGCCTTGCCGCGCACGTTGCGGGCGGCGCGTCCGATGGTCTGGATCAACGATCCGGTCGAACGCAGGAAGCCTTCCTTGTCGGCATCGAGGATCGCGACCAGCGACACCTCGGGCATGTCCAGGCCCTCGCGCAGCAGGTTGATGCCGACCAGCACGTCGAACCTGCCGAGCCGCAGGTCGCGGATGATCTCCACGCGTTCGACCGTCTCGATGTCCGAGTGCAGATAGCGCACGCGCACGTCCTGCTCGGCCAGGAAATCGGTGAGGTTTTCGGCCATCCGCTTGGTGAGCGTGGTGATCAGCACGCGGTCGCCCAGCTTCACGCGCTCGTGGATCTCGCCGAGCACGTCGTCCACCTGCGTACGCACCGGTCGCACCTCGACCTCGGGATCGACCAGTCCGGTCGGACGCACCACCAGTTCCACCACGCTGCCGGCGGACTGGCGGCGTTCATACGGACCAGGAGTCGCCGAGACGAAAATCGTGCGCGGTTCGCGCTGCTCCCACTCCTCGAACTTCAGCGGCCGGTTGTCGAGCGCGGACGGCAGCCGGAAGCCGAACTCGACCAGGGTTTCCTTGCGCGAGCGGTCGCCCTTGTACATGGCGCCGAGTTGCGGAATGGTGACGTGCGATTCGTCCACCACCAGCAGCGCGTCGGACGGCAGGTAATCGAACAGCGTCGGTGGCGGTTCGCCGGGCGCGCGCCGGGTCAGGTGCCGCGAATAGTTCTCGATGCCCTGGCAATAACCGACCTCGTGCATCATTTCCATGTCGTACAGGGTGCGCTGTTCCAGCCGTTGGGCTTCGAGCAGCTTGCCCGCGGCGCGCAGTACCTCCAGTCGCCCGGCCAATTCTTCCTTGATGGTGTCGATTGCGTTCAGCACGCTCTCGCGGGTCGAGGCGTAGTGGGTGGCCGGGTACACCACGCAGCGCGGCAACTTACGCAGGATGTCGCCGGTCAGCGGGTCGAACATCGAGATCCGTTCCACGTCGCCATCGAACATCTCGATGCGCAAGGCCTCGGTTTCGCTCTCGGCCGGGAAAATGTCGAGGCTCTCGCCGCGCACCCGATAGGTGCCGCGGCGCAGTTCCATCTCGTTGCGGGTGTACTGCAGTTCCGTGAGCTGTCGCAGCAGTTGACGCTGGTCGACGTGGTCGCCGACCGACAGGATCAAGCGCAACGACAGGTAATCCTCGGGATCGCCCAAGCCATAGATCGCCGACACCGTGCCGACGATCAGCGCGTCCTTCCTCGACAGCAGCGCCTTGGTCGCGGCCAGCCGCATCTGCTCGATGTGGTCGTTGATCGAGGCGTCCTTCTCGATGTACGTGTCCGACGACGGAACGTAGGCCTCCGGCTGGTAGTAGTCGTAGTAGCTGACGAAATACTCGACCGCGTTGCGCGGGAAGAACTGCTTGAACTCGCCGTACAACTGCGCGGCCAAGGTCTTGTTCGGGGCGAGCACCAGCGTCGGTCGCTGCACCGCCTGCACCACGTTG
>DASUKQ010000040.1:0-7930 GCA_036278635.1 Rhodanobacteraceae bacterium | reverse complement strand
TTGCGACGGATGCGCTTGAACCACAGCAACTGGATCTGCACCACGTTGAACGCCATCGTGCTCCAGAACAGCCACGCGTACGGACCGAGGAAGCGGTTCATCTCCATCCGCACGTCGAACTGGTCCATGCTGAAGAACGCGGTGAAAATCTCCGATGCATAGCTGTAGTCGAGCCACAGGCCCGCGGCGAGCATCAACTTCGCGATCACGGAAATGTGACGGTCCGTCAGGTAGGCCTGCAGCCCGAACAGTCGGCGCATCGGGATCGCGAGCACCAGCACCATCGCAAAGCCGGAGAACAGCGCACCGGCGATGAAATACGGCGGGAAGATCGTAGAATGCCAGCCGGGCACGAGGCCTTCGGAGAAGTCGAGGGCCACCATGCTGTGCACCGAAAACACCAGCGGCACCGACAGCCCGGCCAACATCATGGTCACGCTCTGCAGGCGGCGCCAATGCTGCGCTTCGCCGCGCCAGCCGAGCGCGAGCAGACCGTAGAAGATCGCGCGCGCACGTTTGGTGGTGCGGTCGCGCAGGGTCGCGAGGTCGGGCAGCATCCCGACGTACAGGAACGCGATCGACACGATCAGGTAGGCGAGAATCGCCCAGAAATCCCATTCGAGCGAACTGCGCCACTGCGGCCACAGGTCCATGACGTCGGGATACGGAAACAGCCAGTAGAAGAACCACGGCCGTCCGAGATGGAAAATCGGGAACAGCCCGGAGACCGCGACGGCGAACACCGTCATCGATTCGGCCAGCCGATTGATCGAGGCGCGCCAATGCTGGCGGGTCACGTACATCACCGCCGAAATGAACGTGCCGCCCATGCCGATCGCAATCCACCACACGTAATTGGTGATCGCGAACGCCCATGCCACGGGGATGTTCAGGCCCCAGATGCCCACGCCGGCGTAGAGCAGCCAGCCGATCCCGACGGCGAAGATGCCGGTCAGCATCAACGCGAACCCGAGGCTGCCCATCCAGCGCAGCCCGACCGGCAGGTCCAGCACGACGCCGCTGACGTTCCGGGTGACCGAAAGCGCCGTTTCCCCCGGCGCGATCACCGGCGGCAACGGTTCCTCGCGCATCACCGTGCTCATGCCGGCTCGTCCTCGAGCGCCGGGTTGGGATTGCGAAGACGCGCGAGATACGTCGTGCGCGGGCGCGTGCCGAGTTCGTTGAGCATCGCGTAGTTGCGCGGCGAGGCCTTGGCCTTCGCGACATTGGATTGCTTGTCGGAAATGTCGCCGAAGCGGATCGCCTTGGTCGGGCATACGGCCTGGCAGGCGGTCAGGACTTCGCCGTCATGAATGCGCCGGCTCTCCTTGTCGGCCTGGATGTGCGCGGTTTCGATCCGCTGGATGCAATAGGTGCACTTTTCCATTACGCCGCGGCGGCGAACGCTCACCTCCGGGTTGCGCATCGCCTTCAATTGCGGCGTCGTCTTGTCCGCGTATTGCAGGAAGTTGAAGCGGCGCACCTTGTACGGACAGTTGTTGGAACAGAACCGCGTGCCGACGCAGCGGTTGTACACCTGCAGGTTCAGGCCTTCCGAATCGTGCACCGTCGCGCCCACCGGGCACACGACTTCGCACGGTGCGTGCTCGCACATCATGCACGGCACCGGCTGGGAGACCGTGCGCGGATTGTCCGCGCCGCCGACGTGGTAATGATCGACCCGGATCCAGTGCATCTCGCGGCCCATCCGCACCTGGTCCTTGCCGACCACCGGGATGTTGTTCTCGGCCTGGCACGCGATCGTGCAGGCCTTGCAGCCGATGCAGGCGTTGAGGTCGATGGTCATCCCCCACGCGTATTCGCCCGGCGGGTAGTCGGGGTACAGGCTGGGGGGATCCGATGGATAGCGATCGTGTGCGGTCGCGAAATGCGGATCCTGCAGGTACTCGGCGAGCGTGCCCTCGCGCACCAGGTCGCGGCCTTCCATGTTGAAGTGGTGCTGGGTGCCGGCGAACGGGTAATGCCGGCCGGTCGCGGCGATCGCGACGTCGCCGATCCAGCCCGGGGATTCGGAAGTCTGCAGCGCATACGCATCGAACCCGAGGCCATTGCCGACGTGCCCTGCGCTGCGGCGGCCGTAACCGAGGTGCAGGGTGATGGTGCGGGCCGCCTGACCCGGCACGATCCACACCGGCACCTCGAGCTTGCGGCCGCCTGCGCGCAATTCGACCATGTCACCGTTCTTGAGCTTGCGCCCGGCCGCCAGCGCCGGCGAAATCAGCGCCGCGTTGTCCCAGGTCAGTTGCGTCAACGGTTTGGGAAGTTCCTGCAGCCAGCCGTTGTTGGCCCAGTGGCCATCGCCGATGGTGGGATCGGGGCGCAACAACAACTCCAATCGTTGGGTACTTCCCCCCACACCCGCCATGCGCCGCGTGCTCGTCTCGTTTTTGCCCGAGCGGACTTGGGACCGCGAATGACCCGCTTTTTGCTCGTCACCCTGGCGAAAGCCGGGATCCATGTTGCTGTTGCCAAGATCAAAATGGGTTACGCGCCGCTCCTGCGGCGCGCCCTTCGGGCCATCGGCTTCGCCGATGTTCGCTCCGGCGTCCTGCCTCCGCAGTCCGGCTTTCGCCGGAATGACGGCCTTTCCACCTTGAGGGGCAAGCCTGGGGCGAGAGGTTGCCACCGCGGGCAGCGCGGTGTTGGGGACGACGCCCGCCTGCAATGCCGCGTTCCACGACTTGTCGTCGGGCAGCTTCGACCGCCACTGCCTGCGCACCAGCGCATGACCCTCGACCAGGTTGTCACCGGTGAACGCCGCGAGCACCTCGTGTACGGATTTGCCGTCGTAGAGCGGCGCGATCAGCGGCTGGGCGATGCTGGCGGTGCCATCGAACGCGCGCGCATCCGACCACGCCTCCAGCGGGTGCGCCAGCGGCACGTGCCATTCCGCGACCTCGCCGGTTTCGTCGAGATACAAACCGAGATGCAGCAGGTGCGGAACACGTTTCAGTGCCGTCGTGAAATCGAGGTCCGCCGGCGCGTCGTACACCGGATTCGCCTCCAGTGCCAGCAGGGTGTCGACCCTGCCCGCGTGCATTGCCGACGCGAGGCCGGCGAGGCCGTCGTCTTTCGCAGGAAGCGCTTCGACCGGTGCGCTGAAGTCGATCGTCTTGCCCACGTTGCCGAGCGCGGCGTTCATCGCGTGGCCGAGCGCATGCAGCCACGCTGGTTGCAACGCCCCCACGAGGATCAGCGACGCACCGCGATGGGCTTGCAGGTCGGCGCCGAGCGCCTCCAGCCAGCGCGCCTGTTCGCCCGTGGCGGGCGCAGCACCGGCCGGCACCGCAACTCCGATCTTGCGCGCAAGTTGCAGCGTGAACCCGCCAACTTCCGGAAATGCCAGCGGCAGCCGGTGGTCGGCCATCAAACCCGTCAAGGAAGGCGTCGGCTCGATCGCATACAGGCGCGACATTGCACCGTGGTTTTGGTCGGGCTGACGCGTCGTCGCGTAGTCGCGCCCGTAGCGGGTGCCGGCCGCGGGATCCGACAATGGATCGGCATCCAGCGCCACGATCACCCGGGCCCGATCCAGGTGCAGCCGCGTCGACAGCGGTCGTCCGAACGCGAGTTGCGCGCCGTCGTGTGTGTTGCGGCCGCCGCCGGGGCGATGCACGTGCCAACGCGACTTCGGATACCGGCGGGCGAGCGTGTCGAGTTGCGCGGCGAGCGTCGGCGAAGTGACCGGTCCGGTCAGCACGTGCAATCCATCTCCGCCGCTTCGGTCGAACCGCGCAGACGTCGCAAGCGCCGCCGCGACGAATTCATCCCACGTCGAGGTCACGCCGCGATGCCGGATGGATTGCGAACGATCGGGATCCCACAGTTGCAGGATCGCGGCCTGCGCGAAGATGTCGGTGCCGCCGAGGCTCGCCGGATGCCCCGGGTTGCCTTCGGCCTTGGTCGGTCGTCCCTGGTGGTCCGCGACCAGCACGCCCTGCGCGTAGCCTTCACGCGTCAGCACGGTCGCGAAATACCGGGGCAGTCCATCGACCTGCCCGATGGGCTTGTGCACGTACGGCACGATCCCGGTTTGCGGCGGATGGCTGCAGGCGGCGAGACCGGCGAGTGCCAGCGACGCGCCGAGGAGCTTCAGGAAGCCGCGTCGGTCCATCAGCAGCGCCTCGCCGAGCCTGGGGTTCTGCTGGCGCAGCCAGCGACGGAAACCTTCGCTGTCGGCGAGCTCTTCCAGGCTTCGCCAGTACACCGGCCCACGTGTCGCGGCCAGCTTTTCGCGCGCCGCATTCGGATCGAACGCAGCGTGCGTCCCGGGCAGCGTCGGCTTCATCGATGACATAGCGAGCAATCCGTCATGCGACGCGTGTCGATGTGGTATTTGCGGACCAGCTTTGCGCCGAGCGCGAGCTGGTCCTGCGCGTGCCAATGCAGGTTGAACACCTCGTCGCGCGGGCGCAGGTAGCGCTTCGGATCGCGGTGACAGCGCAGGCACCACTGCATCGTCAGGCTCCTGACGCGTGCGGTCAGCGGCATCTTGTCGATCTGGCCATGGCAACTCGCGCAGCCGACGCCCTTGGCGATGTGGATGCCGTGGTTGAAGTAGACGAAGTCGGGCAGCTTGTAGAGGCGCTTCCAGTGCAACGGCACACCGCTGCGGAATGCCGCAAGCAGCGGCGCCAACGCCGGCTGGTGGGTGTACAACTGCGAGTGGCAGGTCATGCAGGTCGAGAGCGGCGGAATGCCCGCGAACGCGGACTGCTCGACCGACTGGTGGCAATAGCGGCAGTCGATGCCGTCGTCGCCGACGTGGTGTTTGTGGCTGAAGGGAACCGGTTGTTCCACCGGCGCGTTGAGGCCCGCCGGGTACGCCATCTGCGCCCGCCAGAGAAAAACCCAGGCCAACCCGATTCCCACTGCCGCGGCGAGGCCGAGCAGAAACAGGAAACCGAAACGCCGCGGAAACAACTGCGCCATCAATCATCCCTGTGCGACCGTCCCTTGGTCAGCACGGGAAAACTATCGCAAGGCATTGCCGCAGCGCAAGCACAAACGTGTCGTTTTCACGCGACCTCGACACTTGCGCAAATCGTTCGCGCACTTTTCACGCCAGTGCTCGCAAACTCACCTGTTGACCCACCCGGTATTCGCGCCCTCTGAGTGCCATTTCCTTGTCTGTCGATCGATCATGCGGACGCAATCGGTGCACACGGTGGAAGATGCTTTCATCGTTGCTCCCGATTCCCGTATGGCGTCAACACGACACAGTGGCCGTCGGGGTCACGCAACAGTACGGCTTGTGAGTCATTCGCACGATCGCTTGAGCCCTGCGCCCTGATCGTCGCGTCAAGAGCACGCAAATTGTCGCGCGCGGCGTGCAGGTTTTGCATGGAAAACTCCAGTCGGTCCGCGGCCACCGATGTGATGTCCGTGGATGCGTTGCCCCGGCCACGCGGTCGCCGATAACCGAGCAACTCGACGTGCGGCGTGCGCGTGGGCGCCTGCAGGGCGATCACATCGACATCCACGTTCGCGAGATCGTCGAGTCGCTGTTGTTCGACGCCCCGGTTCACGCCGCGCGCGGCGATGTGCAAGCCCAACCGCTCGTAGAACCGGATGCTGCGCGCGACATCACCGACGCTGATCGCACTGTGGTCGATGCCGAGCATCGGACCCTCGCCGCGCACCGATTGCCAGCACGGATCGCCGGTGCCGGCGGGAAAGTGGAGGAGTTCCAGCGGATGGCCGTCCGGATCGCGGAACTTGAACGCGATGACCGATCCGGTCGAGGGCGGCAAGATTTGCGGGCCGTCCCGCGTGATCGGCTCGGCACCGTGTTGTATCGCGCGGGCCCAAGCCTCGTCCATGTCGGACACCACGATCGCGCAGTGCTGGAACCACAGGTCGCACGAGGTGCTGCCGGACGGATACGGCGCGGCGTCGGTGAATTCGGTCAACTCGATCTCTTGCGCGCCCACCGACAGCCGCGCGCAACGGGAAGGCGGGGCGGGCACGCCGGGCACGCGCGACCATGCGGGCCGCCCGGCATTCGCATCGTCGACATGAAATCCCAGCGCGTCGCGGTAAAACGCGACCGCACGATCGAGATCCGCCGTGTTGCGCCCGATCCGCAACAATGCTTGCACGCCGTCGCTCACGGCCGTCGCGCGCCGCGCCGGTGGCAAGCGTAGTTCCGCGTCGTCCTCGTGCGTCCGGGTTCGCGGGTCACTTTTCCATCTGCACCAGCATCAGCACGGCAGGTTCATCGCCGATGGTGCCCGAACGATGCCCCTTGTGGCCGTCGTCGTCCGCGATGCAACCCTGGTCGCCGCCGAAGGAAACGTCTCCCGCCCCCATCTCGACGCGGTGGCCGTCCATCGTCTCGACGAACCAGCGTCCCGACAGCGGCACGATCCATTGCGGCGCCGGGTTCTCGTGCCAGTCGCCGGTCCAGCCGACCGGCAGGACCGTGAAGATCGTCTTGCGTGGTGTCGTGTGTTGCACCGCGTTCCACTGCGGTGCCGCGCCGCCCATGCTCTGGCGCTCGAAATCCGTGATCTCGCGCCGATCCTGGTGGCTGACCCCGCGATCGTCCACCCCCACGCGCCAATAGGCGAGCTTGGGGGGCGTGTTGTCGGATGCGTTATCGGCCATGTTTGTCCTCCGTACTCCATCCGGGGATCGTCGCGGGCGGCGCGGTGCCGGCCGGCGTGTACACCGCGGTCGACGACAACGGCCGGCGCGCGATCACGCCTGCGGGCGCAAGCTGCGTCGCGAACACGATCAACAACAGTCCGCCGACCAACCCGAAGTTCTTGAGGAAATCCCAGAAGTGGCTGCGCGCGACGCTGTTGCCGGATTTCCAGAAATCCGCGAACGTCCAGAACGGGTGGTACAGGATGGCCGTGACCACGCAGAACAATGCGAGGACCAGCGCGGCGATGCGGTCGTGCCAGCCGAACACGATGCAGAACGGCGCCACGCCTTCCACCACGATCGCGCTGACGAGCAGCGGCGGACCGCTGGATTTGGGCAGGATCGACGAATCCGCCTGCGCGATGGCGTCCTTCCAGAACACGATCTTGTCCAGCGCACTGAACGGGAACAGCACCACCAGGCACACGCGGATCACGATGGGGATGAAATAGAGATTCAGCCACATGGCGTGCTCCCGTTTGCAAAGCGGTTGTCGACACCCAAGCTGGTAGGAGCGAGCGTGCTCGCGACCCCGTTGGCTGGATCGCCTGCACGCAGGCCCCTGCAGCAGCGCGCGGGGCCGTCACTCATCGAGAGAACCTTCCCTCGCCTGCAACTTGCCGGTCGCAACGCCCATCCGCCCCGCGATCCGGTCCGCCACCCGCAGCGCGTTGGCGATGATGGTGAGGGTCGGGTTTACCGCGCCGATCGAGGGGAAGAAGCTCGCGTCGACGACATAGAGGTTGTCGAGTTCGTGCGCCTTGCAGTCGAGGTCGAGCACGGATGTTTTCGGATCGGTGCCGAAGCGCGCGGTGCCCGCCTGGTGCGCGGTGCCGCCGATCGGGATGTCCTTGCCGAGGTAATAGTTGCGTTCCAGCAGGAATGGATGCGCGCCCATCGGTTCCAGCAACGATTCCAGTTTCGCGCGCAGGCGCTTGTGGCCTTCCAAATTGTTGTCGGTCTGCTCGACCACCACGCGCGAGGCGTCGTAGCGGATGCGGTTTTCGGGGCGCGGCAGGTCCTCGCTGGACAGCCAGAAGTCCAGCGAATGCCGCGCCAGGTACTCGAACGGTTTCTCCGGCAACCATTCCAGCCACGCCGGCAGCGCCTCGCCGCGGATCGTGTCGGCGTGCGATTTACCGGTCATCTGGATCAGGCCCAGCGGGTAGTCCCAGTCGTCCGCGCCGAAGTAGAAGTCGCTGACGCCGACGGTTTTCTGGAACACCGTCTCGTTGGGCTCGTGCGTGATCGCCATCAG
>DASUKQ010000039.1:0-6882 GCA_036278635.1 Rhodanobacteraceae bacterium | reverse complement strand
ACCCGGGTCGAGTGGAATTGAACTGGTCAGTGCTGACCGTTCAATGAGACTTCATGCGGAGCGGCTGTTGCGAACAGTCAGGCCATGGATGGCCGTTCTGATATCGACGGGTGCTGGGCGGCTCAGACTCGCAGGCCCGCGCATGGTGCGGCGATCATGGACGATCGCACGACTAACGCGTCCCGCGCACGACGATGGTCTTCCCCGACACGTCGATGCCGCCGCCGTCTTCCAGCTGCTTCAGAACCCGCCCGGCCATCTCGCGCGAACAGCCGACGATGCGCGAGAGTTCCTGCCGGGAGATGCGGATCTGGGTGCCGTCCGGGTGGGACATGGCGTCGGGTTCTTCGCACAGGTCCAGCAGCGTGCGCGCGATCCGGTTGGTGACGTCCAGGAATGCCATGCGGCTCACCTGGCGCGACGTGCGCAGCAGGCGGTGGGTCAGTTGCAGTCCGATCGCGAACAGGATCCGCGGGCAGTCGTCGCGCAGCGGACCCGCGAACAACTGGAACAATTTGTCGTAGCCGATTTCGGCCAGCTCGCAGGGGGTGCGGGTGCGGATCAGGACCTCGCGCTGCGCCTGCTCGACGAACAGCCCCATCTCGCCGATGAACTCCCCGCGGTTGATGTAGGCGAGGATCAGTTCACGGCCCTGGTCGTCTTCGCTGCAGACGGTGACGGAGCCGTCGATCACGTAGAACAGGGTGTTGGCGGGGTCGCCGGGCCGGAGGATCGCGGTCTTGCCGGGATAGCGGCGCCGGTGGCACTGCTCGAGCAGGCGTTGCATCGCCGCCGGGTCGGGCGCGAGCATCGGTGGCGCCTTCGAGCGTTCGAAGACCTGCTGAAGGAGGTAGCGCAGTTCGGACATGGGTTCCTGGAGCTACATCACGTTTTGCACGAGGGGGGTATCGTCGCGCCGCGATTGTGCCACATTAACGGAGGCTAAGGGGCAAGGATGCGCGGCAGGGGACTTTCCCGCATACTTCATGTATTCCCGACACCCGCCCTGTGCGCACCCGGTAACCACCCCTGCGCACGATGGCGTATTCTTTCACCGGCTCCGAGGACACCGCCGTGGTAAAGCCGCTGCCCCGCTTGAAGCTGCAGGGGTTCAACAACCTCACCAAAGCGCTCAGCTTCAACATCTACGACATCTGCTACGCGGTCACCAAGGACCAGCGCGACCGCTACATCGATTACATCGATGAAGCCTACGACGCCGACCGCCTGACCCAGATCCTCACCGACGTTGCCGACATCGTCGGCGCCAGCATCCTCAACATCGCCCGCCAGGATTACGACCCGCAGGGCGCGTCGGTGACCATCCTGATTTCCGAGCACCCCGTGGTCGACAAGCTCGGCCGGGACGTGATTTCCGACGCGGTGGTGGCGCACATGGACAAGTCGCACATCACCGTGCACACCTATCCGGAAACCCACCCGCACAACGGCATCGCGACCTTTCGCGCCGACATCGACGTGGCGACCTGCGGGGTGATTTCGCCGTTGAAGGCATTGAACTACCTGATCGACAGTTTCGAGTCGGACATCGTGACGATGGACTATCGCGTGCGCGGCTTCACCCGCGACATCCACGGCAAGAAGCATTACATCGACCACAAGATCAACTCGATCCAGGATTACCTCGCCAAGCACATCCGCCAGCGCTACGAGATGTTCGACGTGAACGTGTACCAGGAAAACATGTTCCACACCAAGATGCACGTGAAGGATTTTGACCTCGACACCTACCTGTTCGAGGCGCACGCCGACGACCTGTCGTTCAAGGACCGCCAGCGGATCGAATCGCTGCTGAAGCGCGAGATCGAGGAGCTGTTCCACGGCAGGAATCTGATGTAGGAGCGCGCCTGCGCGCGATGGATGCCGCCGCGCGCGTGGGTGCTCCGTGATCGCCTGCAGGCAGGCTCCCACAAGCGGCCGCGAGGTCGAGGAGCTGTTCCACGGCCGCAATCTGATGCAGGAGCGCGCGTGCAGGCGATCGCAACCTGACGTAGGAGCCTGCGTGCAGGCGACCCGGATGATCGGTCGCGAGCACGCTCGCTCCTACAGTCGATATGCCACCGCTTTCATCACCGTCGAAGCACTGCGCATCAATGACGGAATCGGAAACGGCAGTCGCTTGCCACCGCGCGCCAGTGCGTTGTCGGCGTGGCGGGCCTCGTCGGCTTGCATTGCCGCGAGAATGGCGCGCGAACGTGTGTCGACGGCCGGCAGGCGGTCGAGGTGTTCGCCGAGGTGGGCCTCCACCTGCCTTTCGGTCTCGACCACGAAGCCCAGGCTCCAGCGGTCGCCGGCCATGGCGGCCAGCGCGCCGATCGCGAAGCTGCCGGCGTACCAGACCGGGTTCAGCAGGCTGGGCCGGTCGTCGAGTTCGCGCAGGCGCTCCGCGCACCAGGCAAGGTGATCGGTTTCCTCGGTGGCGGCAGTTTCGAGGTGCGCGCGGGTCGACGGGTCGCGGGCCAGTGCCGCCTGGCCGTCGTACAATGCTTGTGCACAGACTTCGCCGGTATGGTTCACCCGCATCAGCCCGGCGGCATGGCGGCGTTGCGGCGGATCGAGTTCCGGCAGCGGCTGCCCTTCGCCGGGCGAGGGACGCGACGCGACCGCGGAGCCGGCGACGGTATCCAGGGCGCGCTGGCATGCAGCCAGCACGCGGTCGAGGGGGCCGAAGTGGCGGATATTGTCGTCCATGCCGCCCATTGTCGCGTAGCGCGCGGGGTCGTGCGTGATTTCCGGCTGTCCGGCCGGCGCGGGGCGGCGCCCGGCCAGGCGCCATCGTGCTTGCGCGGAAACCGCGGCGCCGTTATCCTTGCCGGTCTTTCGTTGCTGTCAATCGCGCTGCGCCCCCCGAGACGCGGCCCCGCATCACGTGCGGACCAAACAACTCTACGGATCGTTCCCATGAAGACGTTCAGCGCCAAGGCCGAGTCGGTCAAGCGTGACTGGCTCCTCGTCGATGCCAATGGCAAGACCCTGGGCCGGCTGTGTTCGGAACTCGCGCGTCGCCTGCGCGGCAAGCACAAGCCTGAATTCACCCCGCACGTCGATACCGGCGATTACATTGTCGTGGTCAACGCCGAGAAGATCGCTGTGACTGGCAACAAGCTGGACGACAAGCAATACCACCGTTTCACCGGCTATGTCGGCAACCTCAAGACCACCAGTCTCAAGGATTTGCTGGCGGCGCATCCCGAGCGCGCGATCGAGATCGGCGTCAAGGGCATGCTGCCGAAGAATCCGCTGGGCCGCACGATGTTCCGCAAGCTCAAGGTGTATCGCGGCGCCGAGCATCCGCATACCGCACAACAACCGAAGGTGTTGGAGATCTGACGATGGCGACCACACAGCAGAATTACGGCACAGGCCGCCGCAAGACCTCCGCAGCACGCGTGTTCCTGAACAAGGGCAATGGCCGGATCGTGGTCAACGGGAAGCCGCTTGACGATTTCTTCGGCCGCGAAACCTCGCGCATGATCGTGCGCCAGCCGCTCGAACTGACCCAGATGGCCGACAAGTTCGACATCCAGGTCAACGTGACCGGCGGCGGCATCACGGGCCAGGCTGGCGCGATCCGCCTCGGCATCGCCCGGGCACTGGTCGAGTACGACGAAACGCTCAAGTCGCCGCTGCGTCGTGCCGGGTTCATGACCCGCGACGCCCGTGCGGTCGAGCGCAAGAAGGTGGGTCTGCACAAGGCGCGTCGCGCGACGCAGTTCTCGAAGAGATAATTTTGCGATCGGATTTGGTTGTGCGATCGATCCCTGATCGCAGCTCCGTTGGGCGTAATTGCGCGTCGCTGTATAACCGGTCAACGATCATCAGAACGGCCGTCCGTGGCCTGACTTTTCACAACAGCCGCTTCGCTCGCGACGATTTTCGTTTCGCCCTAGACTACGACTGAGGCAGGACGCTCGGTTAAACCCATGTAGCCCCGTCGCCAAGTGGTAAGGCACCTGACTCTGACTCAGGCATTCGGTGGTTCGAATCCATCCGGGGCTGCCACTACCCGCCATCCGGCCGCCCCCGGGTTGGCAACCTGACCAGGCCCGCCCTCCGGCGGGCCTGGTCGTTTCAGGCATCCCGACAGCGGGCAATTGTTACGAATTGTGAAAAAGTGCTGGCTTCCGGCGCAGGCTTCGTCGTACCGTGGCGGTGTCGCCCCTTGGCGGCACCCCCCAACCGAACCGGAGAATGGCCATGAATATCTCGATGGAGGCACCCCGCACCCCGCAGCACGATCTTGTGGCGATGACCGCCGCCTTGCGTGGCGCCTTGCTGCAGCGCGTGGAGCAGGGGATCCAGTCCAGCGGTTTGACCAACTACCTGTTTTACCTGTTGGCCAAAAGGCTGGCATTTGTCGGCCCGTCGACCGCGGCGGCGTTATCGGAACAATTGCGCCAGGACCGGCGTGATGTCGAACACAATCTGGAGCTGATGCGCGACCATGGCCTGGTGCGCCAGGAAAGCGATGCGTGGCAGGTCACCGACGCCGGCCGCAGTGCCCTCGTCGCGGCCAACGACAGCGGCGGCCAGGTGTTGAACGACATCCGCAACGCCATCGGCGCATCGGCCTGCGATCGGCTGGTCGCGGACATGCGCGATGCATTGGCGGCATTGCGTCCAGCGGCGTGATTCGACAGAGCTTGATCTCGAACAGTGCTCCGATCGGAGCGGCTGTTATGGAAAATCAGGCCAGGGAAGGCCGTTTTGGTCGTCGCGGGTCGAAGTCCGTGTCGTTGATCGAGTAGCGCGGCAAAACGGCGATCAGGAAAGTTCGCATCAAAATTTTCTGCCGTCGCCGACCAGCACCACGTCGGCGGGCCGGTGCGCGAACAAGCCCACCGTGACCACGCCCACGATCTGGTTCCATTCCGCTTCCAGCGTCGCGGGGTCGGCGATGGCAAGCCCGTGGACGTCGAGGATCCAGTTGCCGTTGTCGGTGACGCAGCCCTGGCGCCAGACCGGCGTGCCGCCGCGCCGCTGGATTTCCCGCGCAACGTAACTGCGGGCCATCGGGATCACCTCGACCGGCAGCGGGAACTTGCCGAGCACGCCGACGCACTTGTGCGCGTCCACGATGCACACGAATTTCTTCGCCACGGCGGCGATGATCTTCTCGCGAGTCAGGGCGCCACCGCCGCCCTTGATCAGGTTGCGCCGCGGGTCGCATTCGTCGGCGCCGTCGACGTACACTTCGATCGTGCCAGCCGTGTTCAGGTCCAGCACCGGGATGCCGTGTCCGCGCAGCAGCGCGCTGGACTGTTCGGAACTCGACACCGCGCCCTCGATGCGGTGTTTCATCCGGGCCAGGGCCTCGATGAAATACTTCACGGTGGAACCGGTGCCGACGCCGATCACGTGGTTGTCTTCGACGAATTCGATCGCCGCCTCGCCGGCCGCCCGCTTCTGTGCTTCGATGTCCATGTCGGTCCGGTCTACTCCAGGTCCAGGATGGCTTGCCACTGCACGTCGCTGACGGGCAGCACCGACAGGCGGTTGCCGCGTCGGGTCAGCGCGAAGTCACCGAGACCGTCGAGCACCTTGATTTCGTCCAGCGCGATCACGCGCTTCAACTTGCGCACGAAGCGCACGTCGACCAGCGTCCAGCGCGGATCGCCGCGGTCGCTGCCGGCGTCGAAGTGGTCGCTTTTCGGATCGAACTGGGTGGGGTCCGGATACGGCGCGCCTGCAATCTTCGCGATGCCGGCTACACCCGGCACCGCGCAACTGGAATGGTAGATCAATACGCCGTCGCCGCGCCGCATTGCGCGGATGAAATTGCGCGCCTGGTAATTGCGGATGCCGTCCCAGGGTTCGACCTTGCGCTTGGCGAGATCGTCGATCGAAAAGGTGTCCGGTTCCGTTTTCATCAACCAGCGTTGCATCGCATTTCCGTCAGGTGGCGCTGTCGTTCGCCCGGCAGGCTATCAGTTCCGTGTCGGTCGCGACGTAATCGAGATCGACGTCCCACGCCTCGGCGGGTACCGCGTCGACTTCCTGGAAGGCGTAGCCGACGCCGACCAGCAATGGCGTCGCGGGACGTTCCGGTTCGTGCACGAACGCGAGGCTGGTGTCGTACCAGCCGCCGCCGGTGCCGAGCCGATGGCCGTTGCGGTCGAAGGCGAGCAACGGCAGCAGGATCACGTGCATGTCGCGCGCCGCAAGCTGCTGGTCGGCGGGACTTGCGGGCTCGGGGATACCGAAACGGTTGTTGGTGACGGCGGTGCCGTGGGTGAATTCGGCGAAGTGCAGTTGCCGCCGGGTGCCCAGCACCGGCAGGAAATAATGCTGGTCGCGGCGGTGCAACGAGGCCACCACCAGATTCAGCGGCAACTCGCCGCGCACCGCCCAGTAGCCGGCGACGTTGCGGTCGGTCATGAATTCGGGCAACGCCTCGAGGCTGCGCAGCACGTCGGCGGCCGCGGCGATGCGCTGTTTGGCATCGAGTTCATTGCGCCGCACCGACATCCGCGCCCGCAACAGCGCGCGATTATCGTTCACGCGGAGTACGCCATTCGCTGGATATTTCCCGGATTGCGCTTCGCTTCATCCAGGCTACCCGTTGCGTTCCATTCGAAGCGGCTGTCGATGCCCGAGCGAAGCGGCTTTTGTGAAAGGTCAGGACAGGGATGTCCGTTCTGATGCCAATGCGGCAAGGCTGTTGATACTTGCATGGGATCCGAACGAAGCCGCGATCGGGGATGATCGCACAAACGAACGTCGCACGAACAAACCGACGTCCTCCGCGATGACGATGCGCGCCGAGCGACCCTGATCCTGGAGGATCACGTGGGCGGGCTCACCGGGCCTTCAGGCTTTCCGCTCGTGACGGACTTGCACAACGATCCGGTATCCGCCGGC
>DASUKQ010000038.1:0-3563 GCA_036278635.1 Rhodanobacteraceae bacterium | reverse complement strand
ACCGCTTGCGCGGCGTCGAACTTGGCGGACGCGGCATCGGCCGCGCCGCTTGCATCCAGCGCGGCGGCTTCGCGGGTCAGCGCCATCGCCCGGTTGATCTGCGTCTGGGGCGTTTGCAGGCCGGCGGGCAGGCTGTCGTAGTAGGCAACGGTGCGGCTCGCGAGCTGGCCCAGCATCGGCAATTGCCCGGTCGGTGCCAGGTCGGCGTAGAAATCCTCGATCAGGAAGCTGACGAGCTTTTCGGCATTGGCGCGCGAGGCCTGGGCCTGCGCTTCGGCTGTGCGCGCACGGTGCATGCTCCAGAAGCCGAATGCGGCGCTGACCAGGGCGAGCACCAGCAGCACCGCGCATACGGTGGCGATGAGCCGCGCACGCACCAACGCCTTGTGGGTGGCGGTTTCGCGTTCGCGCTGTTCGGCAAGTTTGCGCTCGGCGGCTTCGCGGGCTTCGCGCGTGTGGCGCTGGTTGCGGCTGGCCAGCACGACGCCGCACAGCACATCGTGGGTCAGTTCCACGCGGCGCATGTCGAGGCGCTCCTCGATGCGCAGCAGGCGGCGGTTGACCAGTGCTGCCAGCGCATCGGGCCCGGCGCCGGCGGCGGCCAGCGATTTCAGCACGCGCTCTTCGGCGAGGCTTTCGCGGTAGCCGGATTCGGTAAGGAGTTCATCCTCGATCACGCGTCGCACGCCTTCGGGCTGGTCGGCGACGGAGCGTTCGTAGAATTCGGTGAGGATGGTGTCGCGCGAGCCGGCCAGCAGGTCCGCCGAGATTTCCTTGCGGCCCTGCGCATGGCGCGCCGTGTTCAATTCGCGGCACACGAGGCTGAGCAACGAGGGCTCGACCTCGGCGTTGGCGAGTTCCGAACCTCCGGCGACGAAGCGCACGATGGCTTCGGCCACCTCGGTCGACACCAGCTTGCCCCCCGGCTTGACCACCGCCGCAAGTGCCTGCGCGCCGGTCATGCGCGCCAGCCGCATGCGGTTCTGGGTGATCGAGGGCATCGTGCCCTTGAGGCTCTCGAGGTTGGCGAGGTAATCCTCGCGCAGGGTGATGAGGACGCGGTAGTCGGCGCGGCCAAAGTCGAAGTTTCCGGCGAGGTCCTCATCCTCTTCCATGCGTTTTTCGAGTGCCGCCGGTGGGCGATTTTCGACGAGATCGGCCAGGTCCTCGATGAATTCGCGGACCTTCGCGCGGCCGGCGTCATCGGCCTGGCCCAGCGTGAAGATTTCCTCGAACTGGTCGAAGATCAGGAACGGGATCAGCGGCTTGCCCGTGGCATCACGCAGCAGGTCGTCGCGCTTGTGCAGGAACTCCCACAGCGATTCGCCTTCGACCGATGCGCCGGGACGCGTCCAGTGGCCGGCTTCCCGGGTCGCACGAAACACGCCACGCTTGATCTGCTCGGCCGGCGGGGGCGAGTCGGGCGCGTAGTCGAGGCGTACGTACACCGGGCAGTAGCCCTCGCCACGCAACCGTGGCACGAGCCCGGCCCGCAGGAGCGACGTCTTGCCGAGGCCCGACTGGCCGAACAGCACGGTGAGGTTGGCGCGCTGCACCCGGCGCGCGAGTTCTGCGCCTTCCTCGTCGCGCCCGTGGAAGTAGGCGCGGGTGGCCTCGGTGTAGGAATCGAGGCCCAGCCACGGGTTTTCGGGGTCGAGAGTGACGGTGGTGTCGGACACGCCGGAGCCTTGCGCCGGAGTGGCCGCGTGGCTGCCGGCCGTTTCGTCGGCGCCGGTGTCGTTCATGCCGGCCTCCCGCTGAACAGCTCGCGCAGGCGCGCAATGAATTCCGGCGTGGGTTCGCCGCCCGGCAGACGCGTAATGTGCACGGCCTTGAAGTGTTCCGGCACGCGTGCCGTCGCTTCGGGCGTGTCGTCGATCGCGACCGGCAGGATGAACACCGCGCCGCCGGCCATGTTGCGCACCCGGTCGATGGCGTAGCTCCATTCGCGGCGGAAGTAGGCTTCAAGACGCCGCTCGGTGGTCGCCGAGATGATCGGCACGAAGTAGCTGCAGCGCTGGATGTTGGCGTGGATCTTGCGATCGTAGTCGTCACCCGATCCGAGCCGGTCGAGATCGAACCAGGTGGTGAGGCCGGCCGCGTCCATGCCGGCCTTGAGGCGCTGGACGGTCGGCAGGTCCTCGCGCGCGTAGCTGATGAAGATGGCGTTTTCCGGCATCTCGCGCGCGGGGGGCAGAAAGCGCTGCGGCGCGTCGCTTGAGCTCGTCGCCGGGGATTGCGGCTGGCGCTCGTTCCAACGCCGGTACAGATCGGCGACGAAGGCTTCCGCGCCGGCGACGACGCGCGTGCGCACGCTGACCTGCTGCAGGAACGCGACCAGGCGTGCGTCCTTGGACGTATGGTCGTCGGCGAGCACTTCGGTGAAGTCGCGCGGGTCGGACAGGCGCTTGCGCTTGGCCATGCGCAGGAACAGCCGCGCCAGCCAGTTGCTGAAGTTGACGCCGATCAGCAGCAAGTGGTTGTGTTCGAGTTCGAAGAACAACTTTTCCGGCGTCAGGTGCTCGGACTGCAACGCGCAGATGTATTCCAGCATGTCCTCGTCGGACAGCACGTAGGTCGGGGACGCCGAAAGTTTTCCGAGCAGATGGTAAACCACCGGGCGCTGCAATTCGCTGCGCTCGCCCGGCAGGTCGGCCACGCGGTTGGGCGAATACGCGATGACTTCGGTGGACGGCTGGCCGCCGAAGCGCGCCTGGTTGACGGCGTCGGCGAGCAGCGAGTCGAACGTGGTGGTGACGAACAGGTCGAAATCGGTGATCTGCGCGAGCTGGCGCAAGGACTCGGGCGGCTCGATGTGCACTTCGCGCATGACCGAGCGCATGCGGGTGTAGGCTTCCTCGCGGCGCCCGTGCTGGCCGAGGTAGCAGCACACGACATCGTTCAGGGTGATCGGCGGCGCCAGTTCGCTGATGTCTACCGAGAGCTTGGCGGCCAGCTTTTCGGAGAGCCATCCGTAGAGCGGGCGAAAGCCGGTGTCGGTCTGTACGCGGAGCAGGTCGGGCCCGATGATCGGAACGACCCGGTGCTCCTCGATGTAATTGAGGAGGTCATCCCATGCATCCTCATCGAATTCCTTCACGGGATCGGTGGCAGCAGAGAGTCCCGTCATTATCGAGGTCCGCAAGGGTTGTTCAGCTAGCTTAACCCAATTGCCGCGGGTTGCGTACGTCCCGGAGCCGGGTTGTGCGGCCGGGCCCCGCCTTGCCGCGGGGGTTGGGGGCCTGGCGCAGCGAACGGCTGCATGCAAGGCGCGCGCGGGCGGCACCTATAATCGGAGGATGGATGCGCCCACCTTGCGACGCGACGACGAACCCTTCCGGCTGGTCGCGCCGTACAAGCCTTCCGGCGACCAGCCGCAGGCGATCGCGAAACTGATCGAGGGTTTCGACGCGGGCCTGGCCGCGCAGACGCTGCTGGGCGTCACCGGATCCGGCAAGACCTTCACGATCGCCAACGTGGTGCAGGCGGTGCAGCGACCGACGCTGGTGCTCGCCCCGAACAAGACCTTGGCCGCGCAGTTGTACGGCGAGTTCAAGCAGTTC
>DASUKQ010000037.1:0-8472 GCA_036278635.1 Rhodanobacteraceae bacterium | reverse complement strand
TTACGCCGAGCACGAGTTCTTCATCCACCGCATCCAGCACATGGGCCTGCACCACATGGGCCCGTTCCTGATCGCGCTGGCCTATCCGGGCATCACCATGCGGCGCGGCATGCCGATCGGGTTCCGCCGTCATTGGCTGCGACCGGTGCTGGCGTGGCCGCCGGTGCGCGCGGCGCTCAACGTGCTGCTGCATCCGCTGGTGGCGGCGGTGATCTTCGTCGGCCTGATTTACCTGTGGCTGTGGCCCGCCGTGCATTTCGACGCGATGCTGGACTGGCGGTTGTATCGCGTGATGAACTTCAGCATGGCCGCCGACGGCATGCTGTTCTGGTGGCTGATCCTCGACCATCGTCCACGGCCGCCGGCGCGGCTGTCGCCCGGCGTGCGCGTGTTCGTCGCGCTCGCGGTGATCCTGCCGCAGATCCTCATCGGCGCCTACATCACCTTCACCAAGACCGACCTGTACCCGATCTACAGCCTGTGCGGGCGCGCCTTCGCGTCGATCACGCCGCTCATGGACCAGCACCTTGGCGGCCTGATCCTGTGGATCCCGAGTTCGATGATGAGCGTGCTGGCCGCCCTGATCGCGTTCGCGCATTGGCTCAGGCTGGACGCCAAGGGCAGGTTGCCGCGCAACCGCCGCCAGCGCGCGATGATCCGCGCGCGGCAGGCGTCTGATCAGTCCGCGCCGGGCCCCGAAGCGTTGGCGGGCAGCACCGAAAAGTCGACCTGAAGCGTTGCGCCACCGGCGAAGTCGAGGGTCATTTTCAGGCTGTCGCCGGGTTTGATCGGTCGCTTCGCGTGCATCAGCATCAGGTGGTAGCCGCCGGGCGACAGCGTGACGCTGCCGTGCGCGGGGATGTCGAGGTGATCGACGTGTTCCATGGTGCTGTCGCCTTGCGCAAGACGCGAGCGGTGCAGCATCACGCTGCCGTAATCGGGGCTGCTGGCGCCAACGAGTCGCGCCGTCGCGTCGCCGTCGTTCACGATTTCCGCGTAACCTGCCGCCGGCAGATTGGCCGGCAACCAGCGGATCCATGGATTCTTGACGTGTACGCCCGGCGGCGACGGGGCGGCGGCGATCGCCGCGGCGCTGAGCGAGAGCAGGGTGCATGCCAGCAGACCGCGGATCGTCATGACGATTGTCCCACCAGGATTTTCAGGTCGTGCAGGATGGCGTCGTTCGGATCGCCCGGCGTCGCCAGCAGTTGCGCGCGGCCGTCACGGTCGAAGATGTAGATCGCCGAACTGTGGGTCACCTCGTAGTCGCCCGTGCTCGACGACGATTGCGGGGCCTCCCGCTTGAAATAGGCCCGGTAGCGCTTGGTGAGTCTAGCGATGGCGTCCTGGGTGCCGGTCAGCCCCACGATGCGCGGGTCGAATGCGGTGACGTACTGGTGCAGCACCGGCACCGTGTCGCGGGTCGGGTCCACTGTCACGAACAGCACGCGTACTCCCTCGGCCGACTTGCCCAGCTTCTGCAGCACCGTGTGCAGGTGCACCAACGTCAGCGGGCACACGTCCGGGCAGTGCGTGTAGCCGAAGTACAACAGCACGACCTTGCCTCGGTAACTCGCCGCCGTGACCGGCCGGCCCAGGTCGTTGGTCATCTGGAATTTCAGGTCGGGCAGGTGGCCACTTACGTCGTTGAGTTGCCATTGCGGCTTCGACTGGCAGGCGGCGAGGAGAAGGGCCGCGGCGGCAAGCGATAGCCAGCGCGACAGGCTACGGTAATGAGGCATCATCCAGTCACGAGTTTCGAGCTTTGCGACCTCTCATGATACTGCGCATCCCTGAGGCCCGCGGCTGTCGCGCCCCGCTGGGTTGACTGTGCTGCGCCGCGGCACCACAATACGCGCGCCGACGGGCGCGCTGCGCCTTCGGCATTGTCCTTCACTCAATATGACCATGGACGTACACCCTAGTCGCACCGTCGGCATCCGCTTGCATCGGGTGACGGCGGCCAAAATCGAACCGATCCGCGGCGACCGCGCCCGGCCGGCTGGCACCCGCCTCGACTAGGCGCGTCCGGCCCGTCCCCGAGCGGTGCTGCGGCACTGCTTGAGGAGATGGGCCATGAACCTCCTTCGCAATTTTCTGCGTGCGCGCCTGGCAGCCCGTCATGCGCATTCGTCCCACCGCGACGGCCGCCGCCGCGAGTGGAGCGTGACCGTGCCTGCGCCGCGGGATGTCGCCAACCAGCAGCGCGCCGCATGATGGTCGTGCCGCACAAGCGTCTGCGGCGCAGGCGTCCTCCGCCACCGCGCTCGCGATCTAGTCGCGTGCGCTCGGGCGTGAAATGGGGTCAGGTTCATTTTTCATTGACGGGTGGGGGCTCAGCAGGACCCCGCCGAAAAGTGAACCTGACCCCATTTCGGCCCCGCCGCATCGCGTAGCCCACGGATCCGTCGCTCGTTCCCTGGGTGTGTCCACCCCGGATGGAAACGAGTGATGTCCCACTCCCCCACCAAACCCGCCGAAACTTCGACCGCAGGCAAGTCCCGCGCAGCGCACGCACGGCCGGTCGTTGCCGACAACGCGTGGACGGATGAAGCTGCACTGCTGGCGTCGCTGGACACCAGCCCTGCCGGCCTCGACGAGGAACAGATCGAGGATCGCCTCGATCGCGACGGGGTCAACCAGGCCTCGCACGAGAAGCCGCCGCACTGGGCGCTGCAGCTCGCTCACACCTTCAAGAACCCGTTCATTATCGTGCTGCTCATCCTGGCGGCGGTGCAGCTTGTCACGTCCCCGGGTGAGTTGACCGGCCCCATCATCATCGCGGTGATGGTCGGCATCAGCGTGGTGCTGAGCTTTACCCAGGAATTCCGTTCCTCGCGCGCCGCGGAAAAGCTGAAGGCGATGGTGCGCAACACCGCGACGGTGACGCGGCGCGCCTCCGACGGCCATTCCGAGCGCATCGAGGTTCCGGTGATCGAACTGGTGGCCGGCGACATCGTGCATCTGTCCGCCGGCGACATGGTGCCCGCGGACCTGCGGTTGCTGACCTCGAAGGACCTGTTCATCAGCCAGGCCATCCTTACGGGCGAATCGCTGCCGGTGGAGAAGATGGCGCCCGGACATGCGTACAAGTCCGACGAGCATGTCGACGCGCTCGATCTGCCGACCGTGTGCTACATGGGCACCAACGTGGTCAGCGGTGCCGCGACTGCCGTGGTGGTCGCCACCGGTCCGCGCAGTTACCTCGGCTCGCTGGCACGCACGTTGACCGGCGAGCGCGAACAGACCAGCTTCGATCGCGGCATCAAGAGCGTGTCGTGGCTGCTGATCCGCTTCATGGCGGTGATGGTGCCGATCGTGTTCCTGATCCAGGGTTTCGGCAAGGGCAACTGGCTGGAAGCGTTCCTGTTCGCGATTTCGGTCGCGGTCGGCCTGACCCCCGAAATGCTGCCGTTGATCGTCACGGCGAATCTCGCCAAGGGCGCGCTGGCGATGAGCCGTCGCAAGGTCGTGGTCAAGCATCTGAACGCGATCCAGAACTTCGGCGCGATGGACGTTCTGTGCACCGACAAGACCGGCACCCTGACGCTGGACCGGATCGTGCTCGACCAGCACCTGGACCTGGACGGCGAGGAATCACTCGACGCGCTCGAGTACGGGTACCTCAACAGTCACTTCCAGACCGGGCTCAGGAACCTGATGGACAAGGCGGTGCTCGCGCACCGCGACCTGGAGGCGTCGGTTGCGAAATGGAAGGTCGTCGACGAGATCCCGTTCGACTTCCAGCGCCGGCGCATGTCGGTGGTGCTGACGAAGGGACAAGGCGAGGATCTGCTGGTGTGCAAGGGCGCGGTCGAGGAAATGCTCTCGATCTGCGCGTTCGCGCACGAGCGCGGCCGCGACATCCCGATGACCGACCATCGACGCGCGACGATTCGCGCGATGACGCACGACTTGAACGAGGACGGCCTGCGCGTGCTTGTGGTGGCGGTCAAGCGCCAGCCGGCGCATGGGCGCGCCTACGGTGTCGCCGACGAAGCGGGGCTGACGGCGATCGGTTGTCTCGCGTTCCTCGATCCGCCCAAGGATTCGGCGCGCACCGCGATCGAGGCGCTCCAGCAACACGGCGTTGCGGTGAAGGTGATCACAGGCGACAACGAGGCGGTTACCCGCAAGATCTGCGGCGAGGTCGGGCTGGACATCCAGCGTTCGGTGCTGGGCCGCGACGTCGAGGACCTTGGCGACGCCGAACTGGACGACCTGGTCGCAAGCACCACGGTGTTTGCCAAGATGTCGCCGTTGCAGAAGTCGCGCGTGGTGCAATCGCTGCAGCGGCGCGGCCACACCGTGGGTTTCCTCGGTGACGGCATCAACGATGCCGCGGCGCTGCGCCAGGCCGACGTCGGCATCTCGGTGGATACCGCGACCGACATCGCCAAGGAATCGGCCGACATCATCCTGCTTGAGAAAAACCTGATGGTGCTCGAAGAAGGCGTGCTGGAAGGCCGCGTCACCTTCGGCAACATCATCAAGTACATCAAGATGACGGCCAGCTCCAACTTCGGCAACGTGTTCAGCATGCTGATCGCGAGCATCCTCCTGCCGTTCCTGCCGATGTTGCCGCTGCAGATCCTGGTGTTGAACCTGCTCTACGACATCTCGCAACTGTCCATTCCGTTCGACCGCATGGACGAGGAATACGTCCGCAAGCCGCGCAAGTGGGACGCCGACGACATCGGCCGCTTCATGGTCCGGATCGGCCCGACCAGCTCGATCTTCGACCTGACCACGTTCGCGCTGTTGTGGTTCTGGTTCGGTGCGAACACCGTCGGCCACCAGGCTTTCTTCCAGTCCGGCTGGTTCGTGGAAAGCCTGATCACGCAGACGTTGATCGTGCACATGATCCGCACCCGCAGGATTCCGTTCCTGCAGAGCGCCGCCTCGGCGCCGGTGCTGGCGCTCACCACCGCGATCATCGCCATCGGCATCGCGATTCCCTTCACGGTGGTCGGGGAAAAGCTCGGCATGGTCGAACTGCCGGGCGAATACTTCGCGTGGGTGGCCGCGACGGTACTTGCGTATTGCGTGCTGACCCAATTCGTGAAGGTGATCTACATGCGGCGTTACGCGCGCTGGCTGTGATGTTTCATCACAAGGCGTTATACGATTTGATGCTGACCGCCGCTGGCTCGGATCGCCTGCACGCAGGCTCCTACGCGGCGTATTCGTAGGAGCCTGCGTGCAGGCGACATGGAATATATCGCGTCGACTATTGCTTCGTCGCCGGCCATCCATGGCCTACACTGATGTGGATTGGAGGACGCGACCATGACCACCGTTTACGACTTCGAAGCCGATCTGCTCGACGGCACGCCGCAAAGGCTCGACGCATATCGCGGCAAGGTCCTGCTGATCGTCAACGTCGCCTCCAAGTGCGGATTCACGCCGCAATACGAAGGTCTGGAAGCGTTGTACCGCGCGCACTCGGCTGAAGGTTTTGCAATTCTCGGATTCCCGTGCAACCAGTTCGGGCATCAGGAGCCCGGGGACGCCGACGCCATCCGTGCGTTCTGCTCGACGAACTACGATGTGTCGTTCCCGCTGTTTGCGAAAGTCGACGTCAACGGCGCCGCCGCGCATCCGATCTACAAGTACCTGAAACACGCCGCGCCCGGCGTCCTGGGCAGCGAAGCGATCAAGTGGAATTTCACGAAGTTCCTGATCGATCGCGAGGGCAACGTGGTGCGGCGTTACGCGTCGGCCGAGCCGCCGCAGAAGATCGAAGGGGACGTCCGGAAATTGTTGTAGACGATGGCATGCCGGCGCAGCGCCTCGCACGCGCAGGTTGGGCCGACGCCGGATTTATCGGCGGAAGCCCAAAGCCATTGCGGCATTCCGTTGGGCTTCTCCCGGGTCAAGCCCGGGATCAACCCAACCTACGCGCAGAAATTGCCGTAGACGATGTATGTCCGCGCAACGCGACGCATGGGTAGGTTGGATTGACGCCGGATTTATCGGCGGAAGCCCAACGTCGTTGAGACATCACCATCCCGTTGGGCTTCTCCCGGGTCAAGCCGGGATCAACCCAACCTACGCGCTGTTGCAGGAGCGGCCCATGGCCGCGACCGGTTAGACATTGCAACGTTCGCGCGCATGGCGCGCTCTTGCATGGGGACGGGACCGCCCGGGCTTTCCTTGTCCTCGATCAGATCCGGCCGCCGGGGTCGACGCTGTGGCCGGGATGATCCGCCGCCCGCTGCGGGAGAACCAGGATCAGGATGACGATCGCGACCGCAAGGATGGCCGAAGCCATGGGACGACTGATATCCAGGCCACCCTGGGCGATCGGCTTGTCGAGGAAGTCACCGAGGGTTGCACCCAGCGGCCGCGTAAGGATGAACGCGATCCAGAACAGCCATACGCGCGAGAGGCGGGTGAGGTAATAGGCCGCCGCGACCAGCACCAGTGCCGCGGCGAACACCAGCACGCCGCCGCCGTAACCCAGCCCTGCATCGGCGGCCCAGTCGCCGAGCGCGGTACCCAACGTCTGCGAAAAGGTGATGGTGGCCCAGTAGAACACCTCGACCTTTGGCGTCCGCACGCTTTGCACGGACACCGTGCCCTGGGTCAGGCGCCACAAGGCCAGCGTCACGATCACGCAGCCGAACAGCAGCAAGGATCCGCCGGGGTAGCCGATCCCGAGCGAGCGGTCGGCGAAGTCCGCCATGGTGGTGCCGGCGGTGGTGGAGGCGACGATCGTCCCCCAGTAGAGGAACGGATGGAACCGGGGTGCCCGCACCTGCAGGCACACCATCACCACCAGCGCCGAAAGAAAGATCGCGCTGCCGACGAGGTAGCCGAGGTTCATCGTCATCGTCACGCTGTCGCCGCCGGTTTCGCCCAGCGTGGTGGCCAGGATCTTGATGATCCAGAATCCCAACGTGACCGCTGCAACCTTGCTTGTCGTGCCGTTGTTCATGGATGCCTTTGCCGTGGTGAGGGAATGGGGTGACGCGGGATCGGCGCGTCCAGAGCAAGGCCGCGTGTCCCGCCACGCGATCGGTCGGGCTGCGGTTTCGGAGTCCGGTCCCGCGGATGCCATCAGGTGGAAACGGGGCGGGGATCGTACGTGGCGCCCACGCCGTCATCGGCGCTGGCGCCGCCGCCGCGCGTGTCCGCGGCCGGATGATAACCGCCGGTACCTATCGGCAACCTTTCGTTGACCCGGCGGGTGAACGCGGCGCCGGGCATGCGGAAGTCCCGCGAATCACCGCTGCGAAGGATTCTGCGCCCGCCGCCGGGGCAGGTCCATGCTCCCGAAGCCGGCAGCGGTCGGCCCGGCGTCATCGGTGAGTACGGCGGCCACCGGCACCGGCAATGACGGCAACGCTGCCAATCATCGGCTGGCGATGCTTCGGGTCCGCATTGGCTTGCGGCGCCACGCCACCGTGCCGCGGATGGCGGTTGCCATGGTCATGCCGGGTCGGGCCTGGCCTTGCGGGACAAGAGCGCGCGCAGCTCGGTTTTGTCGGCGTCGTCGAGCGCACCGTCCGACTGCTTGCGGATCAGGGCATCGAGGCGTTGCTGGGTCGTCTGTTCTGCGAGCTTGCGCAACGCGTCCAGGAATTCGGTGCGCAGGGTTTCCGGCTCGCCGGGAAATTCCGTCAACGCCAATTTCTGCAATGCGGAAGATTCCTCGCGCCCGGCGAAGTTTTCGAGCAACGTCGCGGTATTGATGCCTGGGCGTTCCTGCAGAAAGTCCAGCAATTCGGCCAGCAACGGAATGCCCGGCTTGTCCAGTTCCGCGAATGCGTACGGCAGGGTGACCTCCCTTGCCAGTGCGGGCTGCGCCAGCAGCATAGCGATCGCGCTGCGCACCAGGGTGCGGCGCGGCGCGTTGGGTTGCGACGTCGTGTCCCGGCGAGACGCCGTCGCTGCGTGCCGGATCGGTTCGCCCCGCACGCCGGTGCGCTTCTCGAGCTCGGCGTACATCAGATCGCGGAACGCGCCATCCGGCAATTTCGCCAGCAACGGTTTGGCGTGTTCGGCCAGCCGCGCGCGGCCATCCAGCGTCGCCACGTTCACGTCGCGGGACAGATACGCGTAGAAATATTCCGACAGCGGTGTCGCCTGCTTCAACCGTGCCTCGAAACCTTCCGCGCCTTCCTCGCGTACCAGCGTGTCCGGATCCTCGCCCTCGGGCAGGAACAGGAAGAACGCCTGGCGGCCGTCCCGCATCCGCGGCAACACCGATTCCAGCGCGCGCCATGCGGCGCTGCGCCCGGCGCGGTCGCCGTCGAAGCAGAAAAACACGTCGGCGGCGGCACGGAACAGCAGCTCCGCGTGTTCGTTCGTGGTCGCGGTGCCGAGGGTCGCGACCGCCTGCGTGATGCCGGCCTGGTGCAGCGCGACGACATCCATGTAGCCCTCGACCACGATCAGGCGTTCGAGCCTGGCGTTCGCCTGGCGCACCTGCCACAACGCGAACAACTCGCGGCCCTTGTGGAACAG
>DASUKQ010000036.1:0-4567 GCA_036278635.1 Rhodanobacteraceae bacterium | reverse complement strand
AAATAAAATGCCCCGAGAGCCAGGGGGGAGCTCTCGGGGCCGGGCGAAGCCGAATCTGGGGAGGGATTCGACCTCGGAGGTTCGCTCAGGGAGGTGAGTGAACCGGGACGCCGTTGCGTGCGTCCGAAGCATTAGATGGGGCCGGGTACCGGAAGTTCAAAATGTTTTTTTGCGGAAGTTCAGACGCCGTTCATTCGCTCGATCAGGCATGACTTTCGTCACGGTTTGGACGGCTATTTGTCTGTGCGTTCGTCCATGAACGCCGCCTCGGCCGATTTCCGGCGAGAACCGATGTCCGGGTGGTTGCCAGTCCAGAACGACCATCAAAAGCCGCCATCCATGCAAAAGAGCTCCCTGGCCTGACTTTTCACAACAGCCGCTCCGACTGGGACACTGCGCCTCAATGCGCCTCGCCCCAATTGGCGCCCACCCCGATTGCGACCTGCAGCGGCACCGCGAGTTCCGCCGCGCCCTGCATACGTTCCCGGACCCCCTGCGTCACCGCCTCGACCGCGTCCTCGCGCACCTCGAACACCAGTTCGTCGTGGACCTGCATCAGCATGTGCGCGTCATCCTCACGCTTGCTTAACCATTCGTCGATGGCCACCATTGCGCGCTTGATGATGTCGGCGGCGGTGCCCTGCATCGGCGCGTTGATGGCGGCGCGTTCGGCGCCTGCGCGTTGCGCCGCGTTGCGCGACCGCAGCGCGTCCAGGTACAGGCGGCGCCCGAATAGGGTTTCCACATAGCCGTCGAGCCGGGCCTGCTCGCGGGTCGAGTCCATGAACGCCTTCACACCCGGATAACGTTCGAAATAGCGCTGCACGTAGTCCTGCGCTTCGCCGCGCGGAATGCCGAGCCGCTGGGCGAGCCCGTGGGCGCTCATGCCGTACATCAGGCCGAAATTGATCATCTTGGCGACGCGGCGTTGTTCGAATGTGACCGCATCGGCGTCGACCCCGAACACTTCCGACGCGGTCGCGCGGTGGACATCCTGGTCGTCCCGGAACGCGTTGGCGAGGCCGGGATCACCGGACAGATGCGCCACGATCCGCAACTCGATCTGCGAATAGTCCGCCGCGAGCACCCTCCATCCGTCCGGCGCGACGAAGGCTTCGCGGATACGCCTGCCTTCCTCGCTGCGCACCGGGATGTTTTGCAGGTTCGGATCGGTCGACGACAGCCGTCCGGTGGCAACCGCGGCCTGGTGGTAGCTGGTGTGCACGCGCCCCGTGCGCGGATTCACCATCTCCGGCAGCTTGTCGGTGTAGGTCGAACGCAACTTGGACAGTTGACGATAGTCCAGGATCAGGCGCGGCAATTCGTGGCGGAGGGCGATCGCCTCCAATGCCGCTTCATTGGTGGAGGGCTGGCCGGTCGGCGTTTTCACGAGCGCGGGCAAGCCCAGCTCGTCGAACAACAGGGCCTGCAACTGCTTGGGCGAATCGACGTTGAACTCGCGACCGGCGATGCGCTGCATCTCCTGTTGCAACGCGCGCATGCGCTTGCCGAGTTGCTGGCTCTGCTTGCGCAATCCGTCCACGTCGATCAACACGCCGCGTTGCTCCATCCGCGCCAACACCGGCACCAGCGGGATTTCGATGTCGGTGAACAACTTTCGCAGGCTGGGCGCCGCCTCGAGTTGCGGCCACAACGCCTGGTGCAGCCGCAAGGTGACGTCGGCATCCTCGGCGGCGTAACGGCACGCGGTGTCGAGATCGACCTGCGAAAACGAAATCTGCCTGGCGCCCTTGCCCGCGACGTCCTCGTAATGGACCGTGTCGTAGTCCAGCCAACGCCTGGCGAGCGTGTCCATGTCGTGGCGATTGGCGGTCGCGTTCAGCGCATACGATTCCAGCATCGTGTCGAAGGCGAGGCCGCGTACGGCGATGCCATAGTGCGACAACACGTTGAAATCGTACTTGGCGTGCTGGCCGAGTTTGGGGCGCTTCGGATCTTCCAGAATCGGCTTCAGCGCCGCGAGCACCTGGTCGCGCCCGAGCTGCGGCGGCACGCCGGGGTAGTCGTGGCCGACCGGGATGTAACACGCCACGCCGGCTTCGACGGAAAACGAGAGCCCGACGAGGTCGGCCCGCATCGGATCGAGCGAGGTCGTTTCCGTGTCGAACGCGATGAGGTCGGCGTTGCGCAGCTTGGCGAGCCACGGGTCGAATTGTTGTTGGGTGGCGATGAGCTCGTATTGAACGGGACCCGGGACCCGGGACCCGGGACCGGGGGCTCGCACCTTCTGTGCGGATTCCGCGGCTTCTGCGCCGATCGCAGCAAGCTTGTCGGGATTTGCCGTGCGCTTTATAACTTCGGGTCCCGGGTCCCGGGTCCCGGGTCCCGGACTCTTGTCCAGCTCCTTCAACGCCTGCCTGAATTCGTAGCGCGAATACAAGGCGCGCAGCGCGTCGACGTCGCGCGGACGCGGCACCAGGTCGCGCGGACCCAGGTCCATCTCGACATCGGTCTTGATCGTGGCGAGTTGCCGCGAGAGCGGCAATTGCGGCAGCGCCGCACGCAGGTTCTCGCCGATCTTGCCGCCGACGTCATCGGCGCGCGCAATCACGTCGTCCAGGGTTCCGAACTGGTTCAGCCATTTGGCTGCGGTTTTCGGCCCGCACTTCGGGACGCCGGGGATGTTGTCCACGCTGTCACCCATCAGCGCGAGGTAATCGACGATGCGCTCCGGCGGTACGCCGAACTTTGCGGTGACGCCATCGCGGTCCAGGCTGGTGTGGGTCATCGTGTTGACCAGCGTCACGCCGGGGCGGACCAGTTGCGCGAAGTCCTTGTCGCTGGTCGAGACCTCGACCTCGATGCCGTCCGCGGCCGCACGATTCGCCAGCGTACCGATCACGTCGTCGGCCTCGACGCCCGGCACGTTGAGGATGGGCAATCCCAGCGCCTCGACGATGGTGAGCATGGGCCCGACCTGGGCGCGCAGGTCGTCCGGCATGGGCAGCCGGGTTGCCTTGTACTCGGGATAAATCTCGTCGCGGAAGGTCGGGCCCGGGGCATCGATCACGAAAGCGGCGTAATCGGGCTTCTCGTTCAGGACGGCCCGGAGCATGCCGACGACACCGAACAGCGCGCCGGTCGGCTCGCCAGCCGCGTTGCTGAGCGGCGGCAGCGCGTGGAAGGCCCGATACAGGTAACTGGAACCGTCGATGAGCGTCAGCTTGGCCATGCCGGAATTGTCGCACGCACGCGCGTGCACGCAGTGGTCACATCCGGCGTGTATGCTTCAAGTCGAGGCGAACCGATGGAGGCCTGCCGTGAAAAAAAGCATGTGCTGGTTGCTGGCGACAACGATTCTCGCGGTCCCCGCGGCGCAGGCCCAGACCGTGCTGGCGGCGTCCTCGGCGCCGGCTCCGCCCGGATCGGCATTGCCGCCGCCGGGGATCAACGATCCCGGGTCCAAGCCGAAATCGGTGCCGTTGCCCGACACCGGCATCGCCCCCTCGGTGGCGCCGGCCGCGCGCCAGAAAGACGCGAGTGGCGACAGCACCAATGTTTCCGTGCACACCAATGCCAATGGCGACACCGTCGAGGAATACCGTCGCGGTGGCAGGATCTACATGGTGCGCATCACACCGAAGCACGGTGTCACCCAGACCTACCATTACGACAGCGCGGATGGCAATTTGATGCACGATCCCAAGCTCGGTCCGGTGTCGCCGGTGTACTTCGACATCTACAAGTGGGGCAAGCCGAGCAAGCCGGCCGAAGCGTCGACGAGCGGCGGCTAGTCGTCCGGGCCACCATCCGTCGTGCTGGACGCCGGCCCGGCCAGGCCGTCATTCATGGCGAAGGGCTGGCCGTGCGTTACCCGCACAATCCGTGATGCTTGCCCTGCGGGGCCGCCTTCGGCATTCGCGAGCTCCTGCGCGGCTCGTCGGCGACGCCGCCGATGCCCCCGGCATCGGCTCAACACGTTGCCTCACCCGTCCAGTTCCGGATAGCGACGAAAGATTCCGTCGTTGTTGAACGGGATACGCCGGGCCGATGCGAGATAGGCCGCGATGTTCGGGCGCTCGGCGATCCGGTCGTGGAGGTCCACGCACCGCGGCAAGTCGCGTTCGAGCCGGCGCAGCGTGCGCGGCAAGGCGTAACGCAGGCCCGCGATGACCTGGAACAACGACAGGTCCGCATACGTCACCGCGCTGCCGACCAGACAACGCTGGCGCCCGCGCAGGTTTTCCGCGAGCACCCGTTCAAAGTAGCCCAGGAATTTCGGCAGGCGCTCGAGCCGCAAGTGCCTGCTGCGGCGCCTGGCTTCGTCGCGCTGGTCTTCGTAGTAGAGCGAACCCGCGATCGGGTGATGCACGTCGTGGATTTCGGCCACCAGGTCGGTGATCGTCAGCTGCAATTGGTGGGTCCACAACTGTCCGCTCTCGTCGCGTGGCGCGAGCCCGAGGCGCGGCCCGAGGAACAGCAGGATGTTCGCGGTATGTCCGATCAGGCGGCGACCGGCCTTCAGGAACGGCGGTGCGAACGGCGCGTGGCCCACCGCAGGCTCGTCCAGCCAGTGCAGCAGCGCCGCGGTCCCGCCACCCGATCC
>DASUKQ010000035.1:0-3848 GCA_036278635.1 Rhodanobacteraceae bacterium | reverse complement strand
GCGCCTGTCCGGTCGCGCCAACATGTTCGTGTTCCCTAATCTGGCCGCGGCCAACATCGCCTTCAACATGAGCCGGGTGATGTGCGACGGCGTGGTGATCGGCCCGATCCTGATGGGCGTGGCCAAGCCTGCGCACGTGCTCACGCCACAGGCGACCGTGCGCCGGGTGGTGAACATGAGCGCGATCGCGTGTGTGGAGGCGCAGATTCGCGCACAACAAATGTAGGTCGGTGCTGAACGAAGTGAAGCCCGACGATTGCACAAGTAGTCGGGCATCCCCCGGAACAAGTCCGGGGTCAGCCCGACCTGCGAGAACGAATTTGAGGAAGTGCCATGAACGATCTGACCCGCGAACTGCTCGACATTGATCCTGATCCCACCGAAACCCGCGAGTGGATCGAATCCATAGACGCGGTGATCAACGCCGAGGGCACCGATCGCGCGCACCAGTTGCTGGAAAAGATGGTGGACGAGGCCCGCCGCGCGGGCGGACACCTGCCGTTTTCGCCGACCACCGAGTACGTCAACACCATCCCGCCGCACCTGGAGGCGAAATCGCCCGGCGACGCGGCGATGGAGTGGCGCATCCGTTCGCTGATCCGCTGGAATGCGATGGCGATGGTGGTCCGCGCCAACCGTCGGCCTGGCGAACTCGGCGGCCATATCGCGAGCTTCGCGTCGTCGGCCACGCTTTACGACGTCGGCTTCAACCATTTCTGGCGCGCGCCTTCGGAAGAGCACCCTGGCGACCTGATTTTCTATCAGGGTCACTCCAGTCCGGGCCTGTACGCGCGCTCGTACCTGGAAGGCCGCCTGGACGAAGACCGCCTGGACAACTTCCGCATGGAAGTCGGCGGCCATGGTTTGTCCTCGTACCCGCATCCCTGGCTGATGCCCGATTACTGGCAGACGCCGACGGTGTCGATGGGCCTGGGGCCGATCCAGGCGATCTACCAGGCGCAGTTCCTGAAATACCTGGAAGCACGCGGGTTGATGCCGAAATCCAATCGCAAGGTCTGGTGTTTCCTCGGCGATGGCGAGACCGACGAGCCCGAGTCGCTGGGCGCGATTTCGCTGGCCGGTCGCGAAGGCCTGGACAATCTCGTGTTCGTAATCAACTGCAACCTGCAGCGCCTGGACGGTCCGGTGCGCGGCAACGGCAAGATCATCCAGGAGTTGGAAGGCGTGTTCCGCGGCGCCGACTGGAACGTGATCAAATTGATCTGGGGTTCGTACTGGGATCCGCTGCTGGCGCGCGACACCAAGGGCGTGTTACGCAAGCTGATGATGGAAACGGTGGACGGCGAATACCAGGCCTGCAAGGCCTTCGGTGGTAAATACACGCGCGAACAGTTCTTCGGCAAGTACCCGGAGACCGCGGCGATGGTCGCGAATCTCTCCGACGAAGACGTGTGGCGCCTGAATCGCGGCGGCCATGATCCGCACAAGGTGTACGCGGCGTACCACGAAGCGTCGAATACCAAGGGCATGCCGACCGTGATCCTGGCCAAGACCGTCAAGGGCTACGGCATGGGTGCGGCGGGCGAGTCGCAGAACATCGCGCACCAGGCCAAGAAGATGCACCACGATGCGATCCGCGTGTTCCGCGACCGTTTCAATATTCCGATCTCCGACGACCAGTTGAATGGCGAGGAGATCGAATCGGTCCCGTATTTCCACCCGGGCAAGGATTCGCCGGAAGTGGAGTACATGCACGAGCGCCGCAAGACGCTGGGCGGCTATCTGCCGCAGCGGCGACGCAAGGCCAGCCAGCCGCTGCCCGCGCCGGAGCTGAAGGCTTTTGAGCAGATCACCAAAGGCACCGGCGAGCGCGAGATTTCCACCACCATGGCGCTGGTGCGCGGCATGAACCTGTTGCTGCGCGACAAGCAGGTCGGTCCGCGCGTGGTGCCGATCGTGGCCGACGAGGCGCGCACCTTCGGCATGGAAGGCATGTTCCGGCAGATCGGCATCTACACGCCGGAAGGCCAGAAATATCGCCCGCAGGATGCGGACCAGCTTTTGTATTACCGCGAGGCGGAAAACGGCCAGGTGCTGCAGGAAGGCATCAGCGAGGCCGGCGGCATCTCGGCGTGGCTCGCGGCATCCACCAGCTATTCGGTGTCCGATCTGCCGATGCTGCCATTCTTCATCTACTACTCGATGTTCGGTTTCCAGCGCGTCGGCGACCTGGCCTGGGCCGCGGGCGATTCGCGCGCGCGGGGATTCCTGATCGGCGGCACCTCGGGCCGCACCACGTTGAACGGCGAAGGCCTGCAGCACGAGGACGGTTCCTCGCACCTGATGGCCGGCGCCATTCCCAACTGCCGCGCCTACGACCCGACGTTCTCCTACGAAGTCGCGGTGATCCTGCAGGACGGCATCCGCCGCATGCTGCACGAGCAGGAGGACGTGTATTACTACGTCACCGTGATGAACGAGAACTACGTGCACCCGGACATGCCGCAGGGTTGCGAGGACGGCATCGTGCGCGGCATGTACCTGTTCCGCGACGGCGACAATCCGATGCCTTCCGGTTCTCCGACCGCGCAGGCTTCGCCCGACAAGCAGGGCGAGGGCCGTGTTCCGGAAACCGATGGGCCGCACCCGCGCGAAACCAAGGCGAACGCGAAGGCGGTGGTGAAGACGGGCAGCCGGGACTCGGGACCCGGGACCCGGGACCCGGAGAAGCGCAAGAGCAAGAGCAAGGCGCCGCGCGTTCAGTTGCTGGGGTCGGGAACGATCCTGCGCGAGTGCATCGCCGCGGCGGAATTGCTGGAGCAGGAGTTCGGCGTGGTGGCGGACGTGTGGTCGTGCCCGAGCTTCTCCGAATTGCGCCGCGACGGATTCGACTGCGAACGCTGGAACCGCCTGCATCCGGAAACGAAGGACCAGCGTGCGCCGTACGTGACGCAATGCCTGGCGCAACACGACGGCCCGGCGATCGCCGCGACCGACTACGTGCGCGAGTACGCCGACCAGATCCGTGCGTTCATGCCGCACGGCAAGCGCTACGTCGTGCTGGGCACCGACGGCTACGGCCGCTCCGACACCCGCGAGCACCTACGCAGCTTCTTCGAGGTGGACCGCTACTGGATCGCGCACGCGGCGATCAGCGCGCTCGCCGCCGAAGGCGCGATGAACCCGCAGGACGTCGCCCGCGCGATCAGGCAGTGGAAGCTGGATCCGGAGAAGCCGAACCCGCTGACGGTGTGATTGCGCGGCGGAATGCAGTCGGCTGATCCAGGGCTTCGTCCGGGGGTGTCGGACTGCTTGCGTGAATTCCGATGCCCGCCGGTTGCATTGATGTCGGGCTTCACTTCGTTCAGCGCCGACCTACGCGCGCGAGCACCGACTTGCGCGCGCACTGGCCCGCGCACGCGGCGATCAGAAACGTAGGTCGGGCTGATCCCGGGCTTGTCCCGGGGATGCCCGACTGCTTGCGTGAATTCCAATGCCCGCCGGTTGCATTGATGTCGGGCTTCACTTCGTTCAGTGCCGACCTACGCACGCGAGCCCCGTCCTGCGCAAGCGCCGGCCTATGCGAGCGGCCGCATGTTCACTCCGACAGCGCGGCCTGGATTGCCTCCAGCGCGTGTCCACGGGTTTCGATACCGGCGCGCAGCAGCATGATCGCGGCGATCGCCATTGGCACGGCGATGGCCAGTGCTGAAACCGCGAAGTGGTCGAACAGCCCGAGTACGCCCAGGCCCGCGCCGAGGATGCCGCCGGCTTTCGAGCTCGCTGCGATCAAACCGGAGCCGGTGCCGCGCAGGTGCACTGGATAGATTTCCGCCGCGTACGGAATCAGCGTGGCGATCACGCCGCTGATCGCGATCAGCAGCGCC
>DASUKQ010000034.1:0-13169 GCA_036278635.1 Rhodanobacteraceae bacterium | reverse complement strand
ACAACACCTGATCGCCGAATACCTGCACGATTACAGCCCGCTGCTCGGCGCGCTCGACAGCCGTTCGCGCGATTTTCGCTAGGGAGGCCCTGTGACTCCCATGGTCGAATCCTTCTCAGCTTCACGAAGATTCCTGTGAATCGCGTGTCGCCGCAGGCTTTCCGTAGGAGCGCGCCTGCGCGCGATCCATGTCGCCGGCAGGCCGGCTCCTACAAGAGCGTGTCGCGTGCGGTTTTCTGTAGGAGCGCGCCTGCGCGCGACCGGCATCCCCCCGCCGATGCGCGGCGCCCCCCTTCTTCCTGCGGAGGGGAGTGGACAGGGTTGGAATGTCGTCGCCTTTTCTTCCCCCTTCCGGCGAAAGGGCGGAGCGAAGCGAACGCGCGCGCAGCGCGAGAGGGGGATGGCTCTACCCGACGGTGGCCGAACAAGCCCCGGATTTCGTCGCCGCCTGTCGGCGACGATTACATCCGGGCTATCCATGCAAAGCCCCTCTCCCGGAGGGAGAGGGAAATGTTCAATTACTCGACGGTGACCGATTTCGCCAGGTTGCGTGGCTGGTCCACGTCGGTGCCGCGCAAGACCGCCACGTGGTAGGCGAGCAGTTGCAAGGGCAGGGTCAGGACGGCCGGTGCGATGAAGTTGCCGCCCGCATCCACGCTCACCAGTTCTTCGCGGTTGCCGTTCAAGGGCACGTCGGCGCCCGAATCGGCGAAAACATACAACTGGCCGCCGCGCGCACGCACTTCTTCCAGGTTCGATTTCAGTTTTTCGAGCAACTGGTTGTTGGGCGCCACCGCGATGATCGGCATGTCCTCGTCTACCAGCGCCAACGGTCCGTGCTTGAGCTCGCCCGCGGGATACGCCTCGGCGTGGATATAGGAAATTTCCTTGAGCTTGAGCGCCCCTTCCATCGCGACCGGATAGTGCGCGCCGCGCCCGAGGAACAACGCATGGCGTTTGTCGACGAAGGCTTCGGCGAGTTTCGCGATCGTCGGGTCAAGCTTCAGCGCGTCCGCGAGTTTGCGCGGCAGGCTGGCGAGCTCGGCAACGAGCTCGGCCAGGCGCTCGTCGGCCACACCGTGGATGCGGGCCAACTCCAGGGCCAGCAGCGCCAGCGCCGCGAGCTGGGTGGTGAAGGCCTTGGTGGATGCCACCCCGATCTCGGGGCCGGCGTGGGTCATCAGGGTGAGGTCCGATTCGCGCACCAGGCTCGACTCCGGCACGTTGCAGATTGCGAACGAACCGAGATAACCGCGCTCGCGCCCGTCGCGCAACGCTGCCAGCGTGTCGGCGGTTTCGCCGGACTGGGAAATTGCGAGGAACAGCGTGTCGGGCATCACCACCACGTGCCGGTAGCGATATTCGCTCGCCACCTCGACCGTGCACGGAATCCCCGCGATACCCTCAAGCCAGTATCGCGCGACCATGCCGGCGTGGTAGCTGGTACCGCACGCGACGATGTGGACGTGGCGTACGCGTTGCAGCAGCTTGTCGGCATCGACGCCGAAAATATTGGGCAGCACGCGCCCGTCGGCGATGCGTCCTTCCAGGGTGTTGGCAACGGCGGTCGGCTGCTCGAAAATTTCCTTCAGCATGTAGTGGCGAAAGTCGCCACGCTCGACCGCGTCCAGCGACATGTCGCTCTCGCGCATCCGGCGCTGCACGACCTGACCCGCGGCGTCGTGGATGACCAGCGTATCCGGGGTGATTTCGACGATGTCGCCCTCGTCGAGGTACACGATGCGATTGGTGACCTGGATCAGCGCCTGGACGTCCGAGCCGAGGAAGTGCTCGCCGATCCCGACTCCGACGCACAACGGACTCCCGCGCCGCGCGCCGACCACGTGGCCCGGCGCGTCGACGTGGATGACCGCGATGGCATAGGCGCCACGCAGCCGACGGGTGGCTTCGGCGACGGCTTGGCCCAGTTCCTTGCCGTCCGCAACCAGCTTGTGCACCAGGTGCGCGATCACTTCGGTGTCGGTTTCGGAGGTGAACGCGTACCCCGCGGCCTGCAATTCGGCGCGGAGTTCGGCGTGGTTCTCGATGATCCCGTTGTGGACGACGGCCACCGCGTCCCGGGAAATATGCGGATGCGCGTTGGTTTCGGTGGGTGCGCCATGGGTCGCCCAGCGGGTATGCGCGATACCGGTGCGACCGTGGACGGACGACGCGCGACACAATTCGTCGAGGCCGGCGACCTTGCCCGGAGCGCGCAGGCGGGTCAGGCGTCCCTGGTCCAGCACCGCCAGGCCGGCCGAATCGTACCCCCGGTACTCGAGGGCGTGTAGCCCCGCCAGCAGGATCGGGACGACGTTTCTCTGGGTGCTGGCCGCGACGATTCCGCACATGGCATTCGGTACCGATGAAAGCCCACAAGATACATGGACCCATGCGCGGAAGGCGACCCGCCCCGTTTCCTCGGCACAGTTCTTGCAACTTTCGCGTCTTCTTGAACCAATTGTTCAGGAACCTGACTTAAAAGTTTGAGCTGCGTCACATTCGTGTCACGTTTGTGGTATAAAACCCGCCCCATTCGCGAACCGGGCTGACCACCGAACGCAGGGCACACAAGGAGGGGAGCATCGATATGTATCGATTGTTCCGACAAAGGGCACTGCATTGGCAGCTGTTGCTGGTTTCGGTCGAATTCGCGTTGCTCACAGCGAGCGTGTATGCGGCGGTGGTGCTGCGGTACTGGGGTGACACCGACACCCAGGCCGCGTTCCGTGCCACGGTGCAATGGCGTGCGCCGCTGGTCGCGATCGTCCTGATCCTGGCAATGGCCGCACTGGGTCTGTACCAGGTCCACCTGCGCGCCGGTTCACTCGGGCGGCTCAGCCGGCAAGCCGTCGCGTTCGTGCTGGGCGGCGTCGCGCTGACCGTGTTGTATTACATCGCCCCCGTCGCGTTCCTCGGTCGCGGGGTGCTGGGCCTTGCGCTCGCGTTCGGGTATCTCGTCGTGGCGTTGTGGCGGATGTTGTTCCTGGGTTTCGTGGACGCCGATTTGTTCAAGCGTCGCGTGGTGATGCTGGGCGCCGGCGAACGCGCCGCGGAAGTGGCCCGCCGGCTGCGCCGCAAGACCGATCAACGCGGATTCAGGATCCTGGGCTACGTTCCGGTCGACGCCGATCCCGTGCGCGTGCCCCATTCGTTGTTGCTGCGGCCGGATGAGTCGCTGTGCAAATGGGCGGCGCGGCTCGGCGTGGACGAAATCGTGGTCGGACCGGACGACCGCCGCGGCACCCTGCCGGTGGAAGCGCTGCTGGATTGCAAGCAGCGCGGGGTCGCGGTGAGCGAGCTGGCGGAGTTTGTCGAACGCGTGGCCGGCACGATCAAGATGGACCTGACCAACCCCTCGTGGCTGGTATTTTCCGATGGCTTCAACATTTCGCCGGTGCGACGCACGATCAAGCGCGCCTTTGACGTGGCCGTGGCATTGCTGGTCCTGGCCGTGGCGTGGCCGCTCATGCTGTTGACCGCGCTGGCGATTCGCGTGGAGTCGGGCCGCGGCGCCCCGATCCTGTATCGGCAGGAACGGATCGGCGAAAATGGCAAGTCGTTTGCGGTGATCAAATACCGCAGCATGGGTACCGACGCCGAGCAGGATGGCGTGGCGCGCTGGGCGGCCAAGAACGACGATCGCGTCACCCGGGTGGGGCGCGTCATCCGCAAGATGCGGCTCGACGAGTTGCCGCAGTTGTGGAACGTGCTGCGCGGCGACATGAGCATCATCGGCCCGCGTCCCGAGCGCCCGCAGTTCGTGGACGACTTCAACCGCAAGATCCGCTACTACTCGCTGCGCCATTGCGTGAAGCCGGGCCTGACCGGGTGGGCGCAACTGCGCTACCCCTACGGCTCGTCGCAGGAAGACGCCGAGGAGAAGCTGAAATTCGACCTGTTCTACGTGAAAAACCACAACTTCGTATTCGATCTGGCCATCCTGGTCCAGACTGTCGAAGTGGTGCTGTTCGGGCGCGGCGCGCGCTGAGACCGAGGAGACCAAGCCAGTGAAACCGCTACCGCGAAAAAACCGCATGTTCTGGTTGATGTTGGCTGCCGTATTGCTGCTTCTTGGTGGTTGCAGTACCGCACCGACCATCACGGACGCGCCCGGCACATCCGCTCCGGTGGAGCGTTACATCATCGGGCCGGGTGATGCGCTGGACATCTTCGTGCGCGACAACCCCAGCCTGAGCACCACGGTGCCCGTTCGCCCCGACGGACGCATCTCGATCCCTTTGGTGCAATCCATCATGGCGGCCGGCAAGACCCCGGAGCAGTTGGCCGATGACCTGCAGCAGTCGTTGAGCCGCTACATCCGGTCGCCGCTGGTGACCGTGATCGTGAAGCATTTCGTGGGCGCGTACAGCCAGCAGGTGCGCGTGGTCGGGGAAGCCGCTACACCCAAGTCCGTCCCGTACCGCAGCGGCATGACCCTCCTCGACGTGATGATCGACGTCGGGGGCCTCACCAAGTTCGCGGCAGGCAACAATGCCAAGATCGTCCGCAAGCTGCCCGACGGCAACGAACAGACCATTCCGGTTCGGCTCGGGGATCTGATGAACGGCACGATCAAGTACAACGTCGCCATGCGCCCCGGCGACATCCTGATCATTCCCCAGTCGTTGTTCTGACATGGGCACGCTCCATGCAGGAGACAGGGGCATCGGCAAAGGGAAACGGTATGCAGAAGCAATCGATCGACTTGCATGAGCTGTTTCAGTACGTGCTGCTGGAGGCGCACGCGGCCTGGCGCTACCGCTGGCACGCGTTGATCGTCGCGTGGGCCGTGGCGATCGTGGGTGCGCTGATCGTTTTCAGTCTTCCGAACGAGTACGAAGCCAGCGCGCAGGTGTACGCCGACACCGACGCATTGACCAACCCACTTCTCAAGGGGATCGCGGTCCAGCCCGACATGCGCGGACGCCTGGATGTCATCACCCGCACGATGCTTTCGCGACCGAACCTCGAGACCGTGGCGGACCAGACCGGGCTGTCGCTGCGAGCCACCAGCCCGGCGGACAAGGACGCGTTGCTGCTGAAACTCGGTGCTGCCGTCAAGGTCAGGGATGCCGGTGCCAGGAACCTCTACAACATCAGCTACGCGGACCCGGATCCGAAGATGGCGCAGAAGGTCGTGCAGGCCTTCCTCCAGATCCTCATGAACAGCACCCTGGGCGCGAACACCGCGTCCACCCGGTCGGCACAGAGCTTCCTCAAACAGCAGGTCGATGATTACGGCAACCGGCTGGACGAGGCCGAGAAGAAGCTCGCGGCTTTCAAGAAGGCCAACGTCGGCTACATTCCCAGTCAGGGTGGCAGCGATTACTTCACGCGGCTGCAGGGCGCGGAAACGCACTTGCAGAGCCTGCAGACCCAGTACAACTCGGCCGTCGCAGGCCGCGCGACCACCGAAAGGCAGATGCACGCCATGGCGACCAACTCGTCGTCATCGGGCATCGATCCGCGTACCCAGGAGATCGACAGCCAGATCGCGGCTTACCAGCAGCGGCTCAACAAGCTGTTGCTGAGCTACACCGACGAATACCCGGACGTGATCTCCGCGCGACGCATGATCAAGCAACTGGAGGCGCGGCGGACTGCATTGCAAAAGGGAACCTCCGACAGTTCGTTGGCGAGCGTGGCCACCAGCAACCCCGTGTACCAGGAGATGCAGAAAACCCTGTACACCGCGCAGGTCAACATCCAGACCCTGGCGGCGCAGATCGCGGCGCAGAAGCAGCAGATCGCCGACCTCAAGGGCAACGTGGACAAGATCACGGACGTGCAAGCCGAACTGCAGCAACTCACGCGCGATTACGACACCACCAAGACGCAGTACAACACACTGGTATCGCGTCTCAACACCGCACACATGTCCCAGGACGCCACGCAGACCGGCAACAACCTGAAGTTCCGGGTGGTCAGCCCTCCGATTGTTCCGTTGTTGCCGGCCAGCCCGAAACGCGGGCTGCTGCTGTTGCTGGTATTCGCGTTTGCGGTGGGTATCGGTGGTGCGTTTGCGTATTTCCTGCACAAGATCAAGCCGGTGTTCGTGAGCCTCAAGAGCCTGCGCGCCTTCGACGATCATCCGGTGATCGGTACCTTCAGCCTGATCGCTTCACCGACGCGTCGGGAGCGTCGACGCCGCGAGGTCATCGGATTCTTCGCCGGGGTCGGACTGCTGGCGCTGGTGGTGGTATTGGGGTTTGCCTTTGACGCGCACCTTGCCAACCTGATGCAGCATGTTTTCATTCTGGGTGCCACATGAGTATCGTCGAGAAAGCGGCCGAGAAGCTAAAAAGCCTGCAGCCCGATTCACCGACGCCACCGCAGGTCGGGGAGCCGGCGCCCGCGCACGCGGCCACGACTGTCGAGCGCCTGCAGGAGCGGGTTCGGACAGAAGATCACCCGTCCACGGAACCCACTCCGCCATGGCACGTGGACGAAGCGGCACTCAGGCGCGCAGGCTTCCTGCCCACCGAGGAGGAGGCGGCCAGCCGACTCGCCGACGAAGTGCGCCGGCTCAAGCGGCCGCTGCTGGATAATGCGACCGGCAAACGCGCGAAGCCATTGGCGCACGCCGAACGCATCGTGGTGACCAGCGCGATTCCGGGCGAAGGCAAGACCTTCACCACGGTGAATCTTGCCTTGAGCCTTGCGCGCGAGCCGGATTTCGAGGTACTGCTGGTCGATGGCGACATACCCAAGTCGGACATCACCCGCGTCCTCGGGCTGGACGGGCAGCCCGGTCTCATGGACGTGCTGGCGGACGAACAGTGCACACCCGAGGAGGTGATCGTGCGCACCGACGTTCCGAACCTGCTGGTTTTGCCGGCCGGGGAACGTCATCCGCTCACCTCGGAGTTGTTCGGCGGTCGGCGCATGGAGTACATACTCGAGACGCTGGCAGGCCGGAACCGGCGGCGGCTGGTGGTGTTCGATTCTTCGCCCCTGCTGGCGACCCCGGAATCCCCGATCCTGGCGTCACACATGGGTCAGGTCGTGGTGGTAGTGGCGGCCGGCCACACCCGCCAGCACGAGCTCAAGTCGGCGTTGGAGAGCCTGGATGATTCCCAATACGTGGGCCTGATGCTCAACATGAGCCGGCTGCCCCCCATCGAGAACCACTATTACAGCCACTACGGTCAACAAGCCCACTACAGCCCCTATCAATTGCAGAACCACTGAAGGAGACCGCAATGCGTGGTGTACCGGTCCCCGTCATTTTGTCGTCAATGTTGCTTGCGGGCTGGCTGGGTGCCGCTTCGGCCCAGGATGTCCTCGATCAGGGCGTGCCCGGGATGGACACGACCACCGACGAGTCCGCGGCGAATTCCGGGAACCTGCCGCCCGGTGTCATTCCGCGACCGACCCCCGATCATCCAGGGCTGGTGACCGGCGTCACCCTCGGAGAGCTGTACACCGACAATTTGAAGCTCGCGGGTCCCGGCGAGAAGAAACAGGACAGCTGGATCACGATGATCCGACCCTTCGTGAGGGCGGCCCGGAGCGGTCCGCGATTTTCCGGCATGTTCGACTACACGCTCACCGGATACTTGTACCCGTCGCAGTCGAGCAACAACCAGTTGGCGCAGAACCTCGATGCGCAGGGTACCCTCAGCATCGTGCCGCAGCATTTGTTTCTCGACGGCACCGCAGCGTACGGCCGCGAGATCATCAACAACGCCTTGCCTTCTGGTGGCGGCACGTATTTCCTCAACAACAACCAGGCCAACGTGGCCACGGCGTCGCTCAGTCCCTGGTGGACCCAGGATCTCGGCAGGGCCGGCACCATGACCTTGCGCTACATCCGCGGGCGCGTCGTGTACAACAGCCGCGGCATCCCGGACCAGAGTGGCGACCGGCTGAGCGGGATTCCCGACGTCACCAGCAACGGCGTGCAGTTCAGCCTGATCAGCCCCGAGTATGAAACCTGGGGCTGGAACCTCGGGTACACCGAACAGCGTATCGACCCCGACTTCGGACCGAGCGCGGATTTCGCGGTCGCGCGGGCGGGCATCTCCCGGCAGGTGAGCCCCGGCCTGCGCGTGCTGGCCGATGCCGGCAAGGAAAACAAGTATCTGCCCGACGGCACGGTGAAAAAACTGGGCGCGTCCTTCTGGGATGCCGGGTTCGAGTGGACCACGGCACGGAATCATCTCAAGGTGCTCGCCGGCCACCGGTTCTACGGGCACAGCACCGAGGTCTCATGGACCCATACCGCGGCGCTGCTGACCACGACGCTGAGTTACGAGGAAAGTCCCACCGACCTCAACCAGCAATTGCTCGGACAGAATCCGGGCGAGATCAGGGTGACGCCCATCGGCATCAGGCGGATCCCTTCGCTCTCGGAGCGACGCGTCTACCTGATGAAGCGCGCCATGGCCTCGGCAAGCTACGAGATGCCGAAGGGTCGCCTGAGGCTGACCTTGTACGACGAGTCACGGGACTATTTCCAGTTGGACAACGCCCGGGAGAAGGTCGCGAATGCGAACCTCTCCTGGCTGTACAACGTCGGCCCGTTCACCACGTTCACGCCCACTTTCGGGTGGCAGCGCTACAAGTTCCGCGATGGGCAAATCAATTACACACACTACTTCCAGCTGGCGCTGGTGCATCAGGTCGATCCCAGCAACTTCGGGAGCGTCCGGCTGCGCAATCTTTCCAGAAACGTGTATGACGGAACGCCGGGTGCACACGGTTACCGGGTCAACGTGATTTTCGTGGACTGGACCCATCTTTTCTGAGACCGACATGTACGAAGCGTTCTACAAGCTGCACGGCAAGCCCTTCCAGTTGACCCCTGATCCAGCGATGCTGTTTCCGAGCAAGGGTCACAAGCGCGCCATGTCCTACCTGCTCTACGGACTGGAACAGGGCGAAGGCTTCGTGATGATCACCGGTGCGGTCGGAACCGGCAAGACGCTGTTGATCCAGAAACTGGTCGACGAGCTCTCGCATCGCGACATCGCCATGGCCAGCATCGCCTCGGCCAACCTCGACGGGGAGGACATCCTGCCGGCCGTGGCCGCGGCATTCGACCTCCCTTACGAGCGTCGCAGCAAGGAAGCATTGCTGCAGGATCTCAAACAGCATCTGGCATCGCTTCGGGATCGTCATGCGCAGGCCCTGCTGGTGGTGGACGAGGCGCAAACGCTTACGCCGACGGCACTGGAGATGCTGCGCATCCTGTCGAACCTCGAGATCAGGGGCCGCGCGCTGCTGCAGGTGTTCCTGGTTGGCCAGACCGAACTGCGGCGCACCATCATCAGCAACCGCATGGAACAGTTGCGCCAGCGCATCATCGCCTCGCACAAGCTCGAGCCCATGGCGATCGACGAAACCCGCGAGTACATCTTGCACCGCTTGCACACCGTCGGCTGGAACGACGATCCGAAACTGGCACCCGGGATTTTTGTCGGGGTGCACCGCGCCAGTCGCGGCATTCCCCGCAAGATCAACCTCGTCATGGATCGACTCTTGCTGCACGGTTATCTGGAAGATCTGCACAGTCTGGGTACGGCCGAGCTCACGGTCGTGCTCGACGAACTCCAGGAAGAGATGGCCGAGGCCCCGCAGACGCTGGAGGCGCCCGCCCTGCCGAGCGTCGATCCGGTGAACGGCTCCGAGCCCCATCCGACCCCGGTGGATTCCGCGCTGCCCCCCGGGCAGGACACCGAGTTTGCCGCGGTACAACTCAAGACCAACGACATCCTGCTGCAGTTGATGCGCGAAACGCTCCGGCTCAAGGAAATGTTGCAGGCCGAACGCTCGCCGGAATCCGCAGCGGGCGATGTGGCGGATACGGACAAGCGCCGTCCGCGTGCCCGGCGGAAAGAACCATGAACACGTCGCCGCCACGCGAGCCGATCGTCAACGCCATGACGGTCGACGTGGAGGACTATTTCCAGGTTGCGGCGTTTGAAAGGTGCATCCCGCGCGAGGACTGGCCGCGTTGGCCCGTGCGCGTCGAGGACAACACACGTCGCGTGCTGGATCTTTTCGCGCGCCGCAAGGTGCACGGCACCTTCTTCGTGCTCGGTTGGGTCGCGGAACGCTTCCCCGGACTGGTGCGCGACATCGGTGCCGCGGGCCATGAGATCGCCAGCCACGGATTCGGCCACGAACGCCTGACCAACCTGAGCCGCAGCGAGTTCCGCGAGGGCATCACCCGCACCAAGCGCCTGCTGGAAGATATCGCCGGGACGGCGGTGACGGGCTATCGCGCGCCGAGCTATTCCATCGGACCCGCGACGTTGTGGGCGCATGAGGAACTGCGTGCGGCCGGTTATCGATACAGTTCCAGCATCGTGCCGATCCACCATGATTTGTACGGCATGCCGGCGGCGCCGCGGTTCGCATTTGTCACCGAGCCTTCCGGGCTGCTCGAAATCCCGGTGACCACGGTGCGACGCTGGGGGCGCAACTGGCCCTGTGGCGGCGGTGGCTATTTCCGACTGCTGCCGTACGCACTGTTCAAGCGCGGCTTGCGTCGCGTGAATCGACGCGAAGAGTCGGCCGGCGTCTTCTATTTCCATCCATGGGAAATCGATCCCGGACAGCCACGGGTGCCCGGCGTGACGCTCAAGAACCGGGTGCGTCACTACCTGAACCTGACGCGCACGGTGCCCCGGCTCGAGCGGCTGATGGACGATTTCCGGTTCGACCGCATGGACCGTGTGTTCCTCGCTCCCGCGCGCGCGGGTTATCCGGTGGTGGCGCTGCGGACCGCCGAAGTCTGTGCGAACTGAAGGGACAGGGGCCATGTTCGACCACGCGGGGGACAGTCGTTCCGCCGACACCTGCAGCATCAAGCTGCTGGGACGCGGTGACGCGGGGCGATGGGACGCATTTGTCCACGAGGCGCCGCAGGCGACGTTTTTCCATCGCGCCGCCTGGCGCGACGTGATCGGGCAGGGACTCGGCCACCGCTGTCACTATCTGTACGCGGAACGGCGCGGCGCCGTCACCGGCATCCTGCCCCTCGCCGAGATCCGCAGCCGCCTGTTCGGCCATGCACTGATTTCGACGCCGTTCTGCGTGTACGGCGGAGTGGTGGCATCCGATCCGGACAGCGAAGCGCGCCTGACGCAGGCCGCGGCCACGCTGGCCGACGAACTGCAAGTCGATTATCTCGAATTGCGCGACCGCGAACTGCGCCACCCGGACTGGCCGGTCAAGGGTCTGTACGTCAGCTTCCGCAAGGAAATCCAGTCCGACCACGACAAGAATCTCAAGGCGATCCCGCGCAAGCAGCGCGCCATGGTCCGCAAGGGCATCGCCGCCGGCCTCGAGGCGCACCACGACTGCGACATTCCGGAGTTTTACCGGGTGTACGCCGAAAGCGTACGCAACCTGGGCACGCCGGTGCTGTCGCGCAAGTATTTCCGGAGGTTGCAGCAGACCTTCGGCAAGGATTGCGAGGTCACCGTGATCCGGCATCAAGGGCAAGCGGTGGCCGCGGTCATGAGCTTCTACTTCCGCGACGAAGTCCATCCGTATTACGGAGGCAGCGTGGCGGGCGGGCGGAGTCTCGCGGCCAACGATTTCATGTACTGGTCGGTGATGCAGCGCGCGGTGGAACGCGGCGCGCGGCTGTTCGACTACGGCCGCAGCAAGCAGGACAGCGGTTCCTACCATTTCAAGAAACATTGGGGCTTCGAACCCAGGCCGCTGCCGTATGCCTATTGCCTGGTGCGCGCCAGCGAGGTTCCCAACGTCAGCCCAACGAACCACAAGTACAGCCTGTTCATCAAAGCCTGGCAGCGGCTGCCGCTTCCGGTGAGCAATGCGTTGGGCCCATGGCTCGCGCGGGATCTGGGCTAGCCATGCAATCGGTCCTGTTCCTCTGCCACCGCCTGCCCTGGCCCCCCGACAAGGGCGACAAGATCCGCTCGTACCGTGTCTTGCGGCGGCTCGCGGAACACCATCGCGTGTATCTCGGTTCGTTCGTGGACGATCCCGCGGACTGGAAATACCTTGCCCCGGTCGAGGCCTTGTGCGCCGGGGTTTGCGTGCGGCCCTTGAAGCCCTGGCGCGCGCGTTGGCGGGCGCTGGCGTCGCTGGCGCGGGGCGAGCCCCTGACGGTCGGGGTTTACCGCGACAGCGTGATGCGGCGGTGGGTCGAGAGGCTGCTGGCCGATCGGAAGTTGGAGTTTGCGCTGTGCTTTTCGTCCGGCGTGGCGCCCTTCGTGATGCCGCACGCGCAACTGCGCCGGGTCATGGATTTCGTGGACGTGGACTCCGACAAGTGGCACCAATATGCGCAGTCGCATCGCGGTCTGTCGCGCCTCGTCTACCGGCGGGAAGCGCGGCGCCTCGCGAAATTCGAGCAGGCGATCGCCGCCCAATTCGACGCCAGCATCCTGGTCTCCGAAGTCGAAGCCGGATTCTTTCGCCGGCAGGTGCCGGCCTCGGCCGGCAAGGTGTACGGCATTCCCAATGGCGTGGACGGCGGGTATTGGGATCCGCAGCGTACCTTCCCCAATCCCTATCGGTCGGATGAGCGGGCGGTGGTGTTCGTGGGCGCGATGGATTACCGCGCCAATGTGGACGCCGCCCAGTGGTTCGCGCGCGAGGTCTGGCCTCGGATCCGCGCCCGCCGACAGGACGCGCGTTTTTATGTCGTGGGCAGCAACCCGACCCCGGCGGTCCGCGCGCTGGGCCAGCTCGCGGGCATTGTGGTGACGGGACGCGTGGAAGACGTGCGCCCTTATGTGGCGCATGCCCATGTCGTGGCGGCGCCGCTGCGGATCGCGCGAGGCATCCAGAACAAGGTGCTGGAAGCGCTGGCGATGGAGAAGGTCGTGCTGGCGACACCGGAAGCCTGGGAGGGCATCGAGGATTTCGAGGGGCGCCGGGGCTGCATCAGCGACTCGCCGGAGGTCATGGCGACGGAAGCCTTGCGCTGGCTGGATGCGCCGCAAGCCGTGCGGGTGCCGGCCGCCCGCGCCGCGATCCTGTCCCGCCACGACTGGGTGCGAAATCTCGACACCTATGAAAGCGTGCTGTGCCATGCGCAGCCACGTGCCGTCGCCGCACGTGCCGAGGGCGCCGCCAGCCTGGAGGCGTGCTCGTGAACCAGATGCTCGAATCGAGGGCCGGTATCCTCGCGCGTGTCTCCGGTTGGGGGCTGGCGGTGACGGCTTTTGCCGTCGTGGTCG
>DASUKQ010000033.1:0-2185 GCA_036278635.1 Rhodanobacteraceae bacterium | reverse complement strand
GCCGTCCAACGATCTCGACATCGAGACGTTGCGCGCGCTGGAAGATGCGCTGCTGGAATTCCCCGGCAACACGTTCGTGATCTCGCATGATCGCTGGTTCCTCGACCGCATCGCCACCCACATCCTCGCCTTCGAAGGCGATTCGCACGTGGAATTCTTCCCGGGCAATTACAAGGAATACGAGGAAGACAAGAAGCGCCGACTGGGCGACGACGCGGCGGGACCGCATCGGTTGAGGTACAAGAAACTCGCTTGATGCTTTTCCTTCTCCCTCCGGGAGAATGTGGCGCGAAGCGCCGGATGAGGGTACGGTCCGGCGCGAGATCGTAACGGTACACCATGCCGAACCCTCACCCCTGCCCCTCTCCCGGCTGGAGAGGGGTTCATCTCGGTCAATCGGAGATGATCATGCGGACGAATCGCTTCCACGGCGTCGACTTTCCGCGACGCCGCCTGCTGCAAGCCGCCGGCCTGTCGCTGGCGGCGCTCGCGATGGGCAACGCGCGCGCACTCACGCCGCCCGTATCCAAACGCGCACGGCTCAAATCGAAGCTCATCCTCCTCGGCACCGCCGGCGGACCGACGCCGAAGGTGGATCGCTCGGCACCCGCCAACGCGATCGTGGTCGGCGACGACATCTACGTGATTGATTGCGGCAACGGCGTCGCGCGGCAGATGGTGTTGGCCGGGCTCGACCTGAAAAATATCCGCGACATATTCATCACCCACCAGCATTCCGACCACAACGCCGACTACGGAAACCTTTTGCTGCTGGCGTGGGAAACCGGCCTGCACCAGCCCGTCGATACCTGGGGCCCGCCACCACTGAAGCGGATGACCGAACTGTTCCTCGAAATGGATGCCTACGACATCCACGTTCGCGAACAGGACGAGGGCCGCCCGCCGCCGGACCGCCTGTTCGTGCCGCACGAGATCACCCGCGGCGGCCCGGTGATGCACGACGACAATATCAAGGTGACCGCGGCGCTGGTGCGGCATCCGCTGGTGAAGCCGGCGTTCGCCTACCGCTTCGACTGCCCGGATCGCTCCATCGTGTTTTCCGGCGATACGCGCCCTTCCGAAAACCTGATCGAGCTTGCGCGCGGTGCCGACATCCTGGTGCACGAAGTGATGGACCTGCACCTGATCGACCGCGCGCTGAAGTTCGATCCGCGCGCCACGACCCTGCGCAAGCACTTGCTGAATTCGCACACGCCAATGTCGCAGGTCGGGCAGATTGCCACCAAAGCTGGCGTCAAGACCCTCGTGCTGAACCACTTCGTGCCCGGCATCGTGCCGATTCCGGATCAGGTCTGGATCGATGCGGTGAAACCACACTTCAAAGGGCGGCTGATCATCGGCCACGATTTGATGGAATTGTAGGAGCGCGCCCGCGCGCGACCGGGCGGCAGCGCCATCTTGGTCGCCGACAGGTCGGCTCCTACAAAAGCTGGATTATCGGAACGCCCGCACCTCGCCATCATCCCGCAGCGTGAACGGATTGAAGTCGGTGTGCGCGTCGTAGGTGTCCACGTTCTCGCGGCGCTTCAGCCAGCCGACCACCGCGTACGTCAGCGGCGTGGCCACCGTTTCCACCAGCACCTTCATGATCCAGTTGAACAGGATGACCTTCACGATCGTCTGCCCTTCCCAGATCCCCATGAATGCGATCGGGTAAAAGGTGAGGCTGTCCACGCCTTCGCCGATCAAAGTCGAGCCGATCGTGCGCGTCCACAGCCAGCGCCCGCGGGTCCACAGTTTCATCTTCGCCATCACGAACGCATTGGCGAAATCGCCGACCCAGAACCCGACCAGCGACGCCAGCGCGATCCGCCAGGTGCTGCCGAACACGATCTCCAGCGCCGGCTGCAACTTCGCGTCGAACGGCTCGGCCGGGCTGACCGGCATGTGGATGATCGCCTGCGTCATCACGCTCGCGAACACCAGTGCGCCGAAACCGGCCCAGGTCGCGCGCCGTGCGCGCGCGTAGCCATAAACTTCCGTCAGCACGTCGTCGAAGATGTAGCTGATCGGGAAGAACAGGTTGCCCGCGCCGAAGGTGAGCGCGCCGATGATGGGCAGATAGATCGTGCAGACCTTGGCCGGACCGATCAGGTTCGAGCACAGCAGCACGCCGACCATGCCGCCGACCAGCAGGTCGTAATAGCGGAATCCGCGGCGCGGC
>DASUKQ010000032.1:0-6920 GCA_036278635.1 Rhodanobacteraceae bacterium | reverse complement strand
ACCCCGAACAGCAAGGGCGAGTTGAACCTCGATTACATGCCGCACGACAAGATCGCGGATCGCAACCGCGGTTACCTGACCTTCTCCAACCGGACGACCCTGCCGGGGGACCTGCGCTGGACCACGTCCATCGCGCACGTCACCGACAAGGCCTGGTTCCAGGACTACGGCGAGAACGTCGACACCTCGCGCGTCACCCTGCTCCGTTCACGCTCGTACGTCACCGGCAGCGAAGACTGGTGGGACGCCGGCGTCGGTGCCGACTGGTACCAGATCGTCACCCCCGGCGTATCCGACAGCGCGGCGCCGTACCGGCGGCTGCCGCGAATGTACCTCAATGCCGGCCGCCCGATCGGCAGACAGGGCGGACCCGAGTGGGGCGTGCAGACCGAGGCCGTGCGCTTCGTGAAGCCCGACGCCGTTGGCGGCGAGCGCTTCGACATCTACCCGTATCTCGACTGGCCCCTGCAGGGTGCCGCGTGGTTCCTGCGCCCGGAACTCGGCGTTCGCTACACCACCTACAACCTGCCACAACCGGTTGCAACGGGCGGCCCGACCCACCCCTCGCGCACGACGCCGATCTTCGATGTCGATGCGGGGCTGATTTTCGAACGCGACGTCCACCTGTTCGGCAGCGATTACACCCAGACGCTGGAACCGCGTGCCTATTACCTGCGCGTCCCGTATCGCAACCAGGACAACCTGCCCCTGTTCGATACGCAGCAAATGACGTTCGACTTCTGGCAATTGTTCACCACCAACACCTTCAGCGGCGCCGATCGCCAGATGAACGCCAACAACCTGTCGCTGGCGCTGACCACGCGCTTTCTCGACCAGAACGGCGTGGAAAAGCTGTCCGCCAGCATCGGCCAGATCCGCTATTTCGATCCGCAGAGGGTCACGCTGCGCCGTGGCGGCCAATCCGTCGACTATTCCGGTTCCAACTACGTCGCCAACCTCACGGTCGCCCTCAACGACAACTGGCGGCTGAGCGCGTCGCAACAGTGGAATCCCAATACCGACGAGACCGACGTTTCCACCGTTGGCCTGCAGCGCCGCCTGTGGGGCGACGGCATCGTGAACCTCAACTACCGCTACCGCCGAGACCTGCTGGAGCAAGCCAGCATCTCGGCCGAGCTCCCGGTCGGGGCCGCATGGAAGCTGATCAGCGGCTACAACTATTCGTTTCGCGACGGGCGCGTGATCGACGCTTTCGCCGGAATCGAGTGGGACAGCTGCTGCACGGCCATCCGCGTGCTCTCGCGGCACTACGTCTACAACTATCAGGGCGATTCGGACAACGCCATCATGTTCGAGATCCAGTTCAAGGGCGTCGGCAGCTATGGCCAGCATGTCGGCAGCTTCCTGCAAAATGCTATCCTTGGCTACCAATAGTCGTGCGATTGTCCGTGACCGTGGCGCTTGGCTGGCTACGATGCAAGCGTGTTCCCCACCTCACAGGCGGCAGAACGGCCATCAAAGCCGCCATCCACGGCCAGAGATCCCTGGTCCGACTCTTCACAAAAGCCGGTCCGACCCATCTGCCTTTGGCATCACACAACTTTCCGGCCCCCGGCGCTGTCCAAGCCGTCGACTTCCCCGGGCCGCGCCGGCCCGGCACGCCTCCACCCTATCCAGATTTGTCCATGACCACGATGACCCGACCCCGCTTTGCCAGCCTGGCCCTGATGCTCGCGGCCTGCGCGTTCGCGCTGCCCGCGTCTGCGCAATTGCTGAGCCCGAACGCCCCGCCCCCCACCAGCACCGAATCGTCGCCCCTGTTGGCGCCGCAGGCGCCCGCATCGAACGGGATCCAGCCGCTCGACCGGATCGTCGCGGTCGTCAACGACGGCGTGATCCTGCAAAGCCAGCTCGAAGAAACCATGGGGACGGTTGCCCACCAGATCGCCGCGTCGGGTGGCAAGCTCCCGCCCCGGGATGTGCTCGAGAAACAGGTGCTGCAGCGGTTGATCCTCAATGAATTGCTGGTGCAGAAGGCCAACGAAAACGGTGTGCGCGTACCCGACGCGCAGGTCGATGCCGCGGTCGCCAACATCGCGCAGCAGAACAAGATGACCGTGCCGCAGATGCAGGCAGCGATGCAACAGCAAGGCGTGGACTACGCCTCGTTCCGCGATCAATTGCGCGACCAGTTGCTGGTGCGTTCGGTGCAGCAACAGGTCATGCAATCGAGCTCGCAAGTCTCCGACGCCGAAATCGACAACCTCATTGCCAGCCCCGCGTTCAAACAGGGGGAAGCGCATTTGTCACGCATCCTGATCGGGCTGCCCGAAGGGGCGGATTCCACGCAAATTGCCGCCGCCAAGGCCAAGGCCGACCAGATCGAGTCCGACCTGAAGGCCGGCAAGAGCTTCGCGGCGTTGGCGGTGAGCAATTCCACCGCACCCGAAGCGCTGGATGGCGGCGACCTCGGCTGGCGGCGGATCGACGAATTGCCGCCCGCGGTGCAGCAGGTCGTGAATTCGCTGCAGCCGGGCGCCTACACCGAGCCATTGCGCGACGCCTCCGGCTTCACGATCCTCAAGCTCGAAGGCAAGCGCACGCCCGATACCAAGCAAATCGTCACCGAGTACCACGCCCGCCACCTGATGATCAAACCGGACGCGGTGCTGAGCGAGCAGGGCGCGAAGGAGAAAATCACCAAGTTGTATCACGAGATCGTCGACGACCACGCCGATTTCGCCACGCTGGCGAAGCAGAACTCCGACGATCCAACCACCGCCAACGCGGGCGGCGACATGGGCTGGTTCATGCAGGACGACTGGGGCTCCGCGGTCGGCAAGTTGCTGGCCACCATGCAACCGGGGCAGGTCACGCCCCCGTTCCAGAGCCCCGACGGAGCCTGGCACATCGTCCAGCTGCTCGGCTCCCGCCAGGCGGACAAGACGAAGGATCTGGAACGCGAACAGGCGCGCCAGGCGATCGCCGCTCGCAAGGGCCAGCAGGCCTATGAGCAGTTCCTGCGTGACCTGGAGTCGACGGCCTACATCAGCATCCGGCTGCCCGGGCTGGCCGACGCGTCGCCCACGACCGCCCACGACACGCAATGAGTCCCGGGCCGGCCCCGACCGGCTCGCACCGGCCCTCGTCGATTCCAGGGCTCGCCGTCACCAGCGGTGAACCGGCTGGCGTGGGGCCCGAATTGGTCACGCGGCTGGCCGCATCGCCGCTGGCGGCGGACCTGGTCGCCATCGGTGATTCCGGCCTGTTCGAGCGCGCCGCGCGCCGTTGCGGCGTTGCGCTGAAGATCGAGACCTACGACGGCCGCCCACGGACCCTGCGCGCGGCGGGTACGCTGCGTGTACTCGAAGTGCCGCTGCGGGTCGAGGAAAACCCGGGCAGGCTCGACCCCCGCAATGCCTTTTACGTGCTGAACACCCTGGCGCAAGCGGCCGACCGCTGCATGACCGGCGAGTTCGACGGCGTGGTGACCGCGCCGGTGCAAAAATCGGTGATCAACGATGCCGGCGAGCGCTTCTCGGGCCATACCGAATTGTTCGCCCGACGCGCCGGTTGCGAAGTGGTGATGATGCTGGCTTCTCCGGAACTGCGCGTCGCGCTCGCCACCACGCACCTGCCATTGGCGGATGTGCCGGCGGCCATCACGCGCGAGTCGTTGACGCGGACGCTGCGCATCGTGCACGCGGAATTGATCGCCAGATTCGGCATCGTCGCGCCACGCATCGCGGTGCTGGGCCTCAATCCGCACGCGGGGGAAGGCGGCCATCTCGGGCGCGAGGAAATCGACACCATCATCCCGGCCTTGGAGGCATTGCGCGGTGAAGGCGTGTCCCTCATCGGTCCGCTGCCGGCGGATACCGCATTCGTGCCACAAATGCGTGCCCGTTACGACGCGGTGCTCGCGATGTACCACGACCAGGCGCTGCCGGTACTGAAATCGGAAGCCTTCGAGCGGACCGTCAACATCACGCTCGGCCTGCCCTTCATCCGCACCTCGGTCGACCACGGCACCGCGCTGGATCTCGCCGGAAGCGGTCGCGCCGACCCATCCAGCATGTTCGCGGCGGCGGAGATGGCCATGCGACTTTGTTCCCTCTCCCGCCGGGAGAGGGTGGCGCGAAGCGCCGGGTGAGGGTCCGTGCACGCGTACGTTCTCACCGGAACCGGGCATTGCGCGTATTCGTACCCTCACCCCTGCCCCTCTCCCGAGGGGAGAGGGGTTTGATCCGATGGATACGCGTCCCAAGAAACACTACGGCCAACACTTCCTGCACGAACGCGGGGTGATCGAGCGCATCGTCGCCGCCATCGCGCCGAAGCCAGGCGACCGCCTCGTCGAAATCGGCCCGGGGGAAGGTGCGCTCACCCTGCCGTTGCTGCGTGCGGCCGGGCGCCTGACCGCCATCGAACTGGATGCCGGGTTGATCGAACCTCTCCGCGCGCGCGCCGCCGGCATCGGCGAACTCGAAATCGTCCACGCCGACATTTTGAAGACCGACCTCGCCGCGCTCGCCGGTCACGGCAAGCTGCGGCTCGCCGGAAACCTGCCCTATTACGTCTCCAGCCCGATCCTGTTCCACTGCCTCGGATTCATGGACCGCATCGCGGACATGCACTTCATGCTCCAGAAGGAAGTCGTCGAGCGGATGGCCGCGGCGCCCGGCGGCAAGGTGTACGGACGGCTTTCCGTGATGCTGCAACTCGCCTGCAAGGTGGAACCGCTGTTGCGCGTTGCGCCCGGTGCATTCCGGCCGCCACCCAAGGTCGATTCGGCGGTCGTCCGCATGACGCCGCTGCCGGCCTCGCAGCGTCCGGAGACCGCACTCGCGCCGGCGATCGAAACCATTGTCCGCGCGGCGTTCGGCCAGCGGCGCAAGACGCTCGCCAACGCGTTGCGCGGACTGCTCGATGCCGATGCAATCCGCCGTGCCGGCATCGACCCGCGTGCGCGCGCCGAGAGTGTGCCGCCGGGGGGATTCGTCGCGCTCGCGCGCCGTACAAATGCCGCCAACTTGCAGGTTGGCCCGAAACTCGCCGACAATGCCAGTCAATGAGTCCCCGCCCGACCAGCACCGACGAACTGCACGACCCACGCGAACCCGAGCCTTATTCGGTCGAGATCGAGGTCGAGGCGCGTTATGTCCTGGATCAGTCCAAGCCGGAAGCGAATCGCTACGTATTCGCCTATGACGTCACGCTGCGCAATCTCGGCGTGATGCCCGCGCGCCTGCAGACGCGGCACTGGATCATCACCGACGCCAACGGCAAGGTCGAGGAAGTCCGCGGCGAAGGCGTGGTGGGCGAACAACCGCGACTGCAGCCCGGCGAGCATTACAGCTATACCTCGGGAGCGGTATTGGAGACGCAGGTGGGCACCATGCGTGGCGCCTACCTGTTCCACGCCGACGACGGCACCGACTTCGAGGTCCCGATTCCCGAGTTCGTGCTGTCGGTGCCACGCACGCTCCACTGATCCGGATCCGCTGAGCACATGGCCATCTACGCGATCGGCGATGTGCAGGGTTGCCATCCCGAACTCCAGCGCCTGCTGGATCGACTGCGTTTCGATCCGGCATCCGACCGCTTGTGGTTCTGCGGCGACCTGGTCAACCGGGGCAACCAGTCGCTCGAAGTATTGCGGCTGGTGCACAGCCTGCGCGAACATTGCGTGGTGGCGCTCGGCAACCACGACCTCAGCCTACTCGCGGTCGCGGAACGCGACGCGGAAGCGCGCAGCCGCACCAACCCGGACCTGCGCCGGGTGCTCGAGGCCGATGACGCTCCGGTCCTGCTCGAATGGCTGCGCGGCCAGTCACTCATGCACCACGACGCCACGCTCGGCTTCACCCTGGTGCACGCGGGACTGGCGCCGTCGTGGACACTCAAGCAGGCCCTGCACATCGCGCGCGAAGTCGAACGCGCGTTGCGCGGTCCCGGCCACCACGCGTTGCTGCAACGGATGTTCGGCAACCGACCCTCGCGCTGGTCGTCAAGGCTCCATGGCCACGATCGCCTGCGCGCCGCCATCAACATCTTCACGCGCATGCGCTATTGCGATGCACACGGCCGAATCGATTTCGACGCCAAGGGAACACCCGGCACGCAACGCGCCGGGCTCTACCCCTGGTTCGAAGTCCCCGGCATGAAACAGCGCGACACCCGCATCGTGTGCGGCCACTGGTCCGCGCTCGGCCGATTCGCCGGGCTCGGCATCCATGCCATCGACACCGGTTGCGTGTGGGGCGGCCAGCTTACGGCGCTGCGGCTGGATGGCGACGAACCACAATTCATCGCGGTCGATGCCGAGCCGTATCGCAAGCGCTCGTAGCCCTCGCGCGCGGGCAGGACGCAGGGCGGAGGTAGCGCAGCGCATACCGCCGAACGAGGTACTACAACCGCGCCGCTTCGGCGCCTTCAGCGGCGCGGAAACGATCATCGCTTTTGTAGGTTGGGCTGAGCGTAGCGAAGGCCAACGAGGCCGTTTGCGTTGGGCTTCCCCGGATAAAGCCCGGGTCAGCCCAACCTACGGAAGCGCTCGATCCCGACCTGCTCCGGGATGACGAGCAAAAGTTTGACAGCTCTGGTCAGCGCGCGCCCCCCATGCGCGTCAGCGCAGGCCCGTTTCGTTGCGGGCAATCACCATCCGCTGGATTTCCGACGTGCCCTCGTAGATCTCGGTGATCTTGGCATCGCGGAAGTAGCGTTCCAGTGGCATTTCCTTGGAATAACCCATGCCGCCGTGGATCTGCACGGCCTGATGGGTGATCCACATCGCCGCTTCCGACGCGGTTAGCTTGGCGACCGCGGCCTCGGTCGAGAAGCGCGCGCCGTTTTTCGCGGCCTGCTGCTTCAGCCACGCTGCACGCAACGTCAACAATCGTGCCGCATCCAGCTTGCAGCGCATGTCGGCGATCTTGGCCTGGGTCATCTGGAACGAG
>DASUKQ010000031.1:0-2676 GCA_036278635.1 Rhodanobacteraceae bacterium | reverse complement strand
GAGAGCGTCAACAAGCTGACGCTGCAAAATGCGAAAGATTACTTCGGACGGATCTACCGGCCCGACATGACCACGATCGTGGTGGTCGGCAACGTCACGCCGGCCCAGGCGAAAGCCACGGTCGAGAAATATTTCGGCGAGTGGAAGGCGACCGGTCCGAAACCGGACGTGATTCCGAAACCGGTTCCGCTGAATCCGCCGAGCTATACCGTGGTGCCCAATCCGTTCGCCTCGCAGGACCAGGTGCTGATCGGGCAGACGCTGGATCTGAACCTGCATGATCCGGATCGTTACGCGCTCACGTTGGGGAATGATGTGCTCGGCGGCAACGGCTTCGCTTCGCGACTGATGGTGGACGTGCGCGTCAAGCATGGTTACGCCTACGGCGCCGGTTCCGGCATGCAGATAGATCGCTCGCGTTCGATCTTCTACGTGCAATACGGCAGCGACCCGGGCAAGGTCGCGCCGGTGGATCAACTGGTGCTCAACAACATCCTCGCGATGCAGACGATGCCGGTCACCGCGGCCGAACTCGACAATGCCCGGCAGTACGAGATTCGTTCGATCCCGGTGGAAGTGTCATCGGTGAATCGCATCGCGCGCGCGCTGCTCAACTGGAGCTACAAGGGCGAGCCGCTGAACCAGCCGATGATCGCGGCCGATCACTACCTGCACCTCAGCGCGCAGCAGGTGCAGGACGCGTTCAAGAAATACCTGCACCCGAAAAACCTCGTGCAGGTCGTGCAGGGACCGGCCCCGGCGAAACATTGAGGCGGACCGGTCGCGCGCAGGCGCGCTCCTACGACAGCTGCTTTTGTAGGAGCGCGCCTGCGCGCGACCGCTTCCAACAGCCCTACCCGTATTTTTGTGCAGGCGGCCGGATATCCGGCAGGAATGCTGCCAGCAATCCGAGCAGCGGCAGGAACGCGCAGATCTGGTAGACGAAAACGATTCCGGCGTGATCGGCCACTGCGCCCAGCACCGCCGCGCCGATGCCGCCCATGCCGAAAGAAAACCCGTAGAACAGGCCGGACACCACACCTATGCGGTGTGGCAGCATGTCCTGTGCATAGACGATGATCGCGGGAAACGCCGAAGCGATGCCGATGCCGATCACCACACTCAGGGCCGTGGTCCAAACCAGGCCGACGTGCGGCAACAGCAGCGTGAACGGCGCCACGCCGAGGATGGACACCCAGATCACCGTCTTGCGGCCGATGCGGTCGCCGACGGGTCCGCCGATGATCGAGCCCGCCGCGACCGAGGCCAGGAACACGAAAAGATGGATCGTTGCATCCCGCGGGGTCAACCCGAAGTGGTGGATCAGGTAGAACTCGTAATAACTGGTGATGCTGGCCAGGTAAAAATATTTGGAGAAGAGCAGTACCAGCAGAATACCGACCGTGCGCTGGACCAGCGGCGCCGGATAAGAAGGCAAATCCTGCTTGACGCGACGCTTTGCACGCTCGTTGACGTGATGCTGGTACCAGCGGCCGACCTGCAGCAGGACCACGATCGCGAGCAGGGCCATCAGCGTCGCCCAGCCCACGCTGCCGCGGCCGTAGCGCAACACCACCCAGCCGGCCAGCAGCGGTCCGAGTGCGGAGCCGGTGTTGCCGCCGATCATGAAGACCGATTGCGCAAGCCCGAAGCGGCCCCCGGACGCCATCCGCGCCACGCGCGAGGACTCGGGATGGAATACCGAAGAGCCGCAGCCGACCAGCGCGACCGCGATCAGCAGGATCGCGTAGGACGGCGCGACCGCGAGCAACGCCAATCCGCCGAGGGTGAAGCACATGCCGACCGGCAGCGAGTACGGCATCGGCCTGCGATCCGTGACCGTGCCGACGACTGGCTGCAACAGCGAGGCGGTGAGCTGAAAGGTCAGCGTGATCACGCCGATCTGCAGGAAGCTCAAGTGGAAGTCGGCTTTCAGCAACGGGTAAATCGCCACGATCAACGACTGCATCATGTCGTTGAGCATGTGCGAGAAGCTGATCGCGCCGAGCACGCCGAAGCGCGTGGCGTCTTCGCGTGGCGTGTTGGAACACTCCCCCCCGTTCACGGGCGAGAGGGCTGGGTCTGGGGGCGGGGCTTCATTCGGCGACAAGGCAGGATTTCCGAAAAGCCATCGATCCGCAGAAACGCAAATGAACGCGAATGGGGAAGCAGCAAACTACGGCTGTTTCGCTTTTATTTGCGTTGATTCGCGTCATTCGCGGACTGTTTCTGCATTTGAAATGGATTACGGCAGGGGATCATCCCATTGCTTCCGCCGCCGCGACAATGTCGTTTTCGCCCGGCAGCACCAGCAGTGCCGCGCCGGCCAATGGCGTATAGGTGTCGGCGCCCGCCACGCGTTTCAATGGCGTGTCGCCCAAGCCTGCTTCCACGATCGCGGTGACGATGCCCTCGCCCACACCCGCACTGCGACGACCTTCGTCCAGCACGATGATGCGCCTGGCGGTCTTCGCATGTTCCGCAATGAACTTCTCGTTGAGCGGCACCAGCCAGCGCAGGTCTACCACGCGTACCTGCCACTTCAGTTTCTTTTCGACCTCGCGCGCGGCGCGCAGGGCCATCGGCACGCCATTGCCGAAGGTGAAGATCACCAGGTCTTTGGCGTCTTCGTTGTAGACACGGCCTTCGCCCAGCGGCATCGCTTCGTTCGGCGAC
>DASUKQ010000030.1:0-33517 GCA_036278635.1 Rhodanobacteraceae bacterium | reverse complement strand
GTGTCGCCCGAAATTCTGGTGGTGGACGAAGCACTCTCCGTCGGGGACGAGGCTTTCCAGCGGAAGTGCTTTGCGCGTATCGATGCAATCCGCGAGGCCGGGGCGACCATTCTGTTCGTTTCCCACGCAGCGGGAACAGTGGTCGAGCTTTGCAACCGGGCGATCCTGCTGGACGGCGGTGAATTGCTGGCGCAGGGGCTGCCCAAAACGATCATCTCGCGCTATCACAAGTTGCTGTATGCACCCGCGCATTCGATTGCGGCGATCCGCGACCAGATACGGGGTGAAGCCCCCGGCGAATTCGATCGCGGCAGCGGAAGCACCGACGCGGGACGCCCGACTCGCGCCGCAAACACGCCTTCGCTCCCGGACGAGTCCTGGCTGGATGAAGGCATGGTCCCCAGGAGCACGCTTCGTTACGCAGCTCGCGGCGCAACCATCGAGCAGCCCTGCGTCACCAACGAGCAAGGCCGGCGTGTCAACGTGTTGCGTGCCGGCAACGAGTACTTCTATTCGTTCAACGTGACGATCCAGAAACCGGCGTTGGGTGTGCGCTTCGGCATGGCGATCAAGACGACCACGGGATATGCGCTTGGTGGAGCGACCACCGCGGCGAATGCCGGGGAAGGGCTCGTAACCGACGCGGGCCAGGAGTATCGAGTGCGGTTCCGCTTCCGGGCGCTGTTGGCGCCCGGCGTTTATTTCCTCAACGCCGGCGTCACGGCCGCGGAGCCCGAAGGCGAAGCCTTCCTGGACCGGATCATCGATGCGTTGATGATCCGGATCATGCCGGACAGCCGGCGGCTTGCCACGGAACTCGTCGATTTCGATGTGCGGCCGGAAGTCGAAATGGCGGCGTTGGCGTCATGAGCACGAGCGCCGGCAGCGAGGCGATCCTTGTGGCAGGGATGCACCGCAGCGGCACCTCGGCCGCGACGCGGGTGCTCAACCTGCTCGGGGTGGAGCTCGGCGGCAGCTTGTTGTCCCCCGGCCCGGGCAACCCACTGGGCCATTGGGAGCACAGGGAGGTGGTCGCGATCCACGAGGAGTTGTTGCGCAGCCTGGACATGGGTTGGGATGACACCCGCGCGCTTCCCGCGGCATGGCTGTCCTCTGCAGCGGCGGATGCCGCCCGGGAGCGAATTGCTGCGGTGGTCACGCAAGAATTTTCCGGGTCGAAATTGTGGGCTGTGAAGGATCCTCGGCTGTGCCGATTTCTTCCGCTCTGGATCGAGGTGATCGTCGGGGCCGGTATCGACCTGCGCGTGCTGTTCGTCGTGCGACATCCGGCAGCGGTCGCGGGTTCCCTGAAAGCACGCGATGGGCTGGATGCGCTGGGCACGCATCTGCGATGGCTCGAGCACTTTGCCGAAGCCGAGCTCGCCACCCGGGACCTGCCGCGAGCGATGGTTCTTTACGATGATCTGGTCTCGGACTGGCGAAGCACCATGGAACGGCTCGCTGGCCGCTTCGAGCTGCGCTGGCCCAGGAGCGTCGCGGACGCCTCGCCGGAAATCGAGGTATTTCTGAGCGCGGGCGAGCGCCACAATCTCATCGGACAAGGGGCCGATCCCGCCGGGCCGGACCTCACGGGAAGGTTGTACGAGCTTTGTGTCGGCTGCGCGCGGGGAACCGGGACATGGTCCGCCATTTCGACCATGGTCGACGATTACCGGTTGTGGGCACCGACCTTCCTTGGCGACATTGGACGAAGAGCCGATGAAGCCGAAGAGCTGATCGCACGCCTGAGGAATGCGGAGGACACGGTACACGCAAGGGATTCCCGGATTGCGACGTGCAACGCGACGATCCGTGGTCAGGAGCGAACCTTGTACCGCTTGCGGGAAGCGGTGCATGGAAGGGATCTCCAGATCCAGAACAGGGATGACATCATCCGGCAAAAAGACGCCGCCGCAGTTGCGGCCGCAAGGCGGGCGTACGCCAGGAACGCACAGATTGCGGCACTCCGCGAGGAAGTGGCGGCCCACGCGAACGAAATCGGGCGACTCTCGCAGGAGGCGTCCTTGCTGCACAAGCGCGTCGCCGCACAGGATGCGGAAATCACGGCCCGTGGTGAGGTGATCGCCGCCATCCAGGCCACCATTTCGTGGCGCATCACCGGCCCGCTCAGGGTGGTGCGGCGTTTTGGATCCCGCGTCGCGGGCGATCGTGCGTTTTCGGAAATCTCGCGCTCCGTCGGCCTTGTGCGCGGAATCACACGCAAATTCGGAAACCTCGCTCGCAGCTCCGAGTCGCGCGCAAAATGGTCGCACGCCTTGGGGATATTGGGCGCACGCGCAAGTTCGGGAAACGCCGTTGCCTGTCTGCAGGAGGAAGCGCGGCGACCGAAACCCGCAACCCCCTCATCCACTTTCGATGTCCGGGCATACGCAGGCCGACAGGCGGTGATCCTGACCAGCCGCCATTGCGAATTCGTCGCCGTCTCGATCCAGCGTGCGCTTCGAAAAATCGATGTCGATTCCAGAATCATCTTCGGCATGCCGGAAGGCGGCTACGAGGACCTGCCGCACTTCGTGATCTGCCCACAGATGTTCGCGCAGTTGCCCGCGCTGTACGTGGCATTCCAGATGGAACAATCCGTCAGCGCCCGCTGGTTCGATGCTCGATACATTCGCACGCTCCAATGTGCATTCGCGGTACTGGATTACTCCATCGCCAACATTGACGCGCTGGCCGCTTCCGACCTGCCACGCACGCACCTTTTCCATGTGCCACTGGGATACCTTCCCGACTACAGCGAAGGCGGCGTTGCGGAAAAAGGACGGTACGACGTGCTGTTCTACGGAGACATCCACAACGATCGCCGTCGGAGGTTCGTGGAGGCACTGGAAGAGGTCTGCCGTGTCAGGGTGATCCATGACCTGTTCGGACAGGATCTGCGCGAGGAAATCGCCGGGGCGAAGCTGATCGTCAACATCCACTACTACGAAAGCGCGCTGCTGGAAACGACGCGGCTCTGGGAGTGCGTGTCCCTCGACAAGCTGGTGATTTCGGAGCGCGCGGCCAACATGGAGGAGAACGGCGACCTCGAGCCGTTGGTGGACTTCGTCGATCTGAACGATCCCGCCGGCATGGTGGCGAGGGTGCGCTACTGGCTCGAAAACGACGACGCGCGCATCCAGCGCGTCAAGGCCAATCGCAAACTCGCCCGGCACTTGCCGAACCGGTTCGAGCAGTCCTTCTACCGGTTCCTGCTCGCTTTCGACAACGTCACGTTCTCCCAATTCTGGCAGCTCGCGGGACGCAGGATGAGGCTGCCGAGCGACAAGCTCTACCTCACCTTGCCGGAATATTCATCACGCCGGCGAAGTTTCGATCGGGACAACCGGTACGGGTTTGCGGCATTCGCAGGGCTGCGTCACCGCGAACCGTGGGTCGGTTGTGGCATGAGCTACAAGCTGATGGCGATGTTGGCGCGAAAGCAGCGGCTTCAGCAAGTGACGATCTGCGAGGATGACGTCGAGTTCCGGCCCGGATTCGAGCATGATTTCCAGGCGGTGCTGCAGGAATTGGCCGCGCGCAAGGATCCGTGGCACGTGTTCTCGGGGCTGCTGGCAGACCTGCATTCCGACGCGACGATCTTGTCGGTTTGCGAATTCCATGGGCGCAAGTTCGTGCGGACGGACCGCCTGATCAGCATGGTTTTCAACGTCTACCACAGCAGCGTTTTCGACCGGATGATCCTCTGGAACGAAAGCGATCGGGATGTCGCCATCAACCCGATCGATCGTTACCTCGAACGCAGCAAGCTCACGGTTGTTACTTGCTCGCCGTTTCTCGTCGGCCACAAGAGCCACCTGCGATCCACACTCTGGAACGTGGAAAACGAGGAAATGGATCCGATGATCCGACGCAGTGAACGGTTGCTGCATCAAAAAATCGTCGAGTTCATGGTGGCGCACGATCCGGCTGCGGCAAAACCATCTGCCGAAGTGGTCGAGCTGTCACAAAGAAAGGCCGCGGTCGCACGTGCAATGACCAACACGGAGACCGCAGCCGCGGAAGGTGGGTCATGAGCCCCCTCGGGAGCGACTTGCCGCCCGTCACCGACGACCGTTTTCGGCGGCGTTCGACGGCAGCCGTCCGGGGCTGATCCACACCCACCCGGGGAAAACGCGCCCGGTACCCGGACCCCATGGGCCAAGGCGGTGTGCAGATGCGATTCGAGCAGGATTCTTCGGGACTGGATCGGATCGTCACGGTATTCGTGTTGGCGTTCGCGATCTGGACCATCTACGTCCACCTGATCACCGCAAGCCACGCGAGCCTGGTCAATTTGCTGCACTGGCTGCCGCTGGTGGCACTGATTGCGGCGGCTGCGACCATTGCATGGTTTCGGATGCCGCAATCGGCACCATGGTCCCCTCCGGTCGCGACCGGTGGCTGGACTGCCGGCGGTTCGGTTGCGGGCTCGGCCGGCCGGGGACCCGGTATCGGGCTTGGGGCCTTTGGGGTATTGGCGCTGGCGATCCTGTGGGTAGTACTGCTCTCGGCCGGCATGCCTTATCCGGTGTTCTGGTGGGTCGCGTTGCTGGCCTCCTTTTGGGTGTGGCTGCGGACGCTGAAGGCCACTCCAATCCCGACCGCACCGGAACCCCGAGGCAAGCGGGTCGTGTGGATCGTTTGCCCGGTAGCCGCCGCCGCGGTCTGCGTCACCCTCTTCGCGAGCCGGCCGGATGTCGACGATGCCTTTTACCGCAGCATCTCGGCGACGCTGTTGCGATTTCCGCACCAGCCGGTGCTGCTGCATGACACGTTGTATCGGCTGCCGGAGGTTCCGATCCTGCTGCAGTTCTATCGGCTCGGCAGCTACGACGTTCTGGTCGCGACGCTGGCCCGGATCACTGGCGTCGATCACCTGGTCGTTGCATACCTGATCCTGCCATCCGTGTTCGCCGCATTTTGCGTGTTGGCATGGGCCTACCTGTTGCGGCGGATCGTACCCGCGCGCTGGCCATCGGTATTGCTCATTCTGTTCCTCTGTGTGTTGGCGCTTGGTGAAGCGCACCGGGCCTACGGCAACTTCGCCTTCGTGCGGATGTTCCAGGGCAAGGCGATCCTCGCCACCGGCATGGTCCCTGCCATCGCCGGCTCCGCGTTGCTGTTTGCCAGGCACGGCGGTTTGCGTCGCTGGCTTCTGTTGTTCGCCGTACAAATCGCGGCGCTCGGTGCCAGCGCGAGCGCACTGTTCCTGGCACCCGCGGCAGCGGCGCTGGGTCTGGCCGGTGGCTGGTCGGCAGACGCGAAAGCCACCCGGCGGTTTGCAGCGGGCATGCTGGCCTCGACGTACGTGTTTGGTGCGGGCTGGGCGATTGCTTCGGTCACCCACGGTGGCCAGGCGCTCGTCAGTTCCAGCCCGATGCCCGGCATTCCGCAGATACTCGACGACACGTGGGGCTGGTGGAGCACGGGGCTGCTGCTGGTGGCATTGCTTGCCGCGTGGGCGTTCGTGCGTGATCCAGTGCGCGCGCGCTATTTTTCCGCCGGCGCGTTCTTCTTTTTGCTCGCGGTGCTCAATCCGTACACGGTACGCGTCGTGGCGGACCATTTCGTCGGTGTCTATACCTACTGGCGTTTGACCTGGGCGTTGCCGCTGCCGCTGTTGCTGGCAGTGCTGTTGCACGGGCTGGTCGAACGTGCGATGCGCGTGCGGCCGAGGGTGCTGGCAGCCTGCGCCTGTGCGGCCTTGGCGGGGTTGGCGATCGCATTCGGCTGGCAATTCGGAACGTTGCGTAGCGCCAACTCCGTGACGCTGGGCCCGCCGGGTCCAAAGGTCGATCCGGTCGAATACCGGGTAGCCGCGCAAATAGACCAGGAGGTTCCCGAAAGCGGTTTCGTCCTCGCTCCGGAAGCAGTATCGGTCTGGCTGCCGAGCTTCGTTGTTCACCCGGAACTGCTGGGGGTTCGGGCGCTCTACCTGGGCCGCGCGTTCTCACCGCAAGAGGCAGCGCGGCGCGGTTCGCTGATGCGGTATGTCGCGGGCCAATACCGACCCCCAGATTCTGCTGCCTGGTTTGCGGATGCATTGCGACGGTATCGATTGACTGCGGTGGTGTTCGTGCACTCGGCGCCCTGGCGCGGGGAAATGGAAAGCGCACTAAAAGGGAGCGGATGGCGATTGCTTTCGTCTGGAACCTACGACCTGTGGGTGAAAAGCGGCAGCGATACCGGGACGGCGAATCGCGCGGCGAGCAAGCCGTCCCGGACATAGAGCCCCAGCGTGTACATGGGTCTGTGGCAAGAGAGCGATGGGTGTTCAGATCCGCGTCGGACGATTCCTGCGCCTTCACCTCCACCCCTTGCCCGTGCTGCGCATCCAGCCGCCGCTCTCCAAAGCGCCTGGTTGAAAGGCGCAGCGCGCGCGGCACGGACGAGTGCCGCCAACGCAGCTTGGTGCAATCCTTCCGCGACCGGGCACTCGCGTGTCCGGGCAACTGCGTCGCGCACTGTGGTACAGGCGGACCGTTGATGGAGGGACAGCCCGCGCTCCTCGACTGGATAGACGGGAATCGGCGAATGGTTGCCAGGTCTTCTTGATCTGCCGGGGGTCTCAGGTCGTTCCGAGGTTCATCGGAGCGAAGTCAGTCGGGTCGGGCCTGTCACCGGAACGCGGTGGTTGTCACCCGCTGCAGATGTCGCCGGCTCCAGTGCCATGCGCACCACGTGCATGATGTCCATTCGCGGCATCTTGCGGGTCAGCCAGGTGAAGATCCGCGTGGCTTGCGCGGCCGTTACCCAGTCCAGGTCGCGGAGCCACAACTGCGTGCGTGCCATGTCCTGGCGTTCGCGCTTCTTTTCGGCGGACGGGCGGACGCGGCCGGCGACGTAGCGTGCCGCCTCGGACACGCTGCGTGACCACTCGATGCCGGGAAAGGCGTGCAGCCACAGTTCGGAACACGAAACCTGCGAAAGCGACTGGCGGCGCGAGATCGCCCGCAGCAGCATGGGGCAGTCGCGGGCGAGCGTGCTCCGCACGATCCCGGGGATCGCCTCGGGGTAATAGCGTGCGGTCATTTGCAGCGGCGGCAGTGCCCACCAGCACGCGTGACCTCGCCACAGGAACATCCATTCCTCGGGCTCCATGCTCCGTGCCAGCAGCGCGATGTCGTGCAGGTGTATCAGGCGCAAGCTGCGCGCACAGATGTTGCCGGCCGCGTGCAGCAGCAGGTGGGCGAGCAGCGCGGCACGCGAGGGATAGGGTCGCAGGCCGGGGGCCGAATCGCGCGGATGGATCTGTTCGGTGATTTCGACGATGGATACCGGCAGCCGTTCGCGGACGTGGGTGTGCAGTTCGATATTGACAGGCGTATCGCGATGTTCGCCAAGGGCCGCGGGCGGGATTCCCGAGGCGGGTCTGAACACACGGTGCCGCCAGCAATTGAATGACGGGACATAGCCGCTCTCTTGCAGCAGACCGGTTGCCGCCTCGACATCGTGCTCGTGGACCAGCAGGTCGATATCGGCCATCGGCCGGTCGCCGGGTACATAAATGTCGAGCGCGTGCAGTGCAGCGCCCTTCAGCGGAGTCATCGCCAGCCCGGCCGCACGCGCGCCCGCATCGATGTGCTTCAGCAGCGCCGCGATCCGGAAATGGCGGATGGCCACGTGTTGGCGCTGGCTTTCAAGGAATTGGCGCCAGTGCGGGTGCATCCAGCGCGAATGTCTGGCCAGCAGCGGCGACACGCCATGGGCCGCCGCAGCCGCTTGGGCCATCCGCCATTCGAGCTCACCCCATGCGGGCGTCGCGCCGCCCGGGCGCGACAATTCCGCGGCGAGCGCCTCGGTGGTGCGGCGAAGGCCCGCCCTAACGAGTTTGAGAGGTGGCAACACGGCGCAAGGGTACGACTGGGTGAGGGGTTGGCGCCGGCGCGGCCATTGCATCGTGGTTGCGATGGAGCTGTTCGGTTTCGATCAGTGCCTCCCAGCGGGTATCCAGTTCGGCGAAAGCACGTGCAATGTGTTCCGGCGAACTGGTGCCGCGCGACTGCTGCAGGGCAGCCTGGTCGTGCAGCAGGTCGCGCACGCTCCGGTAGAACGCGGAGTCGTAGGTACCGCGGAACATCATCGCCAAATCCCCGCTGTCGCGCCAATGCGTTTTCCTGCCGAGCTGGGTCTTCACCTGGTCGTAGAAGCCGGTGCCGGGGAGCGGATACGAAACGCTGACACCGATGTCATCGGGCGCAGCGCGCCCGATCAGCTCGCGGGTGGCGAGCAGGTCGGTGAGTTCCTCCCCCAGGTAGCCGAGCTGGATGAAGAAACCGACCCGGATGCCGTGCGCTCCGAGCCGCTTGCGCGCCTCGACCAGTTTGGTCACCTGCGTTCCCTTCGTCATCCAGTCGAGTACGCGCTGGCTGCCGCTCTCGGCACCCAGCCATGCCTCCACGCAACCGGCGCGCTGGAGCGCGGCAGCCATCGCTTCGGTCGACAGATCGGCCCGGGTCTGGATCGTGAACGGCACCGCGCCGTCATTGCTGCCCAGGCATTCGGCGAATCGTTCCACCCACTCGCTGCGGAAACCGAAGATGTCGTCGGCGAACCAGATGTGGTCTGGATGGAAGCTGTGCTTGAGGTACCCCATTTCCGCGGCGGCTTCACGGGCGTCGCCTCGCCGGTAGTGGTTGCCCCAGATCGGCTTGGCGCACCAGTTGCAGTGGAACGGACAGCCCCGTGACGCGGTCATGTTGAGGCTGAAGTAACCGTGCCGCTCCAGCCAGAACATCCGGTAGCGCTCGATGTCGATCAGGTCCCAGGCCGGAAGGCCGGTCAGTTGTGCGTCCGGCGGTTGTGCGCCGAGGCGCGCCGTTCGCGGGTGCCCGTCCGCGACTACGGAAATGCCGGACAGGCCGGCCGTCCAGCCCTGGGTCTCGATGTCCCGATGCCGGTCCAGCCGCTCGAGCAACTGGACGAGCGCCGCGATGCCTTCGCCCATCAGCACGACGTCGGCGCCCGCGGCGAGGAAGGCTTCGGGGTGGTCGGACGCGTCCGAGCCGGCGACGACCACCCTCGCGCCGCGCGCGCGCGCCACCGCGATCATCCGGCAGGCGGCTTCTCGCATCCGGCTCAGGCACATCTTGGTCAGGAAGTTGAAGTTGTCCTCGTACAGGACCACCACGTCCGGCTCGGCAGATCGCATGCAGGCTTCGTATGCCTCGACACCGTCGGCGAGCATCGCGTCGAACAGCGCGACGCCGTGCCCCAGCCGCCTCAGCAGTGCGGCGACCTGGATCGTCGCGAGCGGCGGGTAAGGCTTGCCGCGTTCCCATTGCTTGGGGTCGTACCCCAGGAAATAGGAATGGGCGACCTGGATCTTCAACATCGGCGAAGGACCTTCTGTTGCACCCGTCGGCGTCCGGTGGGACGACCGGCCGAACGGCGCGTGGAAGTGAGTGCCGCCAGACGCGTCGCCGGTTGCCGCCGAACGTCCCGTGCGCGGGTACCGAATGCAGGCGCCGGATGCGCAACTTATTCCGGGCGGCAACGCACCCACGTAGTCATCCGGAGAATGCCGAACCGTGCGATCCAACCTGGAGCCTTTGATCGATCGCCCCGGCGCGATTCACGGCGGTGATGGGCGTCACCGGAAAGCGTTTCCACCGCCCGAACCCGGGGGTTCGCGCCTGACGACGAGCAAGCGGGTTCTGGGCGGCGTTTTCCGGTTCGAAAGCCACTCTCGTGAACTGCTTGAACTCGTCGAGGCGGCCTATGGGTGGCTGCCATCCCAGTCGTTCCCGGGCATCGCCGCCGAATTCCGGGTAGCCATGCGCCTGCTGCCGCGGAGCGCGAATGCATGGACCATCGAACCGCCGGTACCGCGGATCCGGCAGGAGGGAAATCGAATCCGCGCCAATATCGATGATTCGAACTACGTCATCATCGACCCCGCGTGCGGCCGCGCGCAGCTCGTCGCCACGGAGGACATGCTGCGGCATCCCTATCAACTGCGCTGCGAGTTGATCGAGTTCGCGGTGTTCGTTCTCGCGACCCGTGGGATCGGCCTGGCGCCGCTGCATGCGGCGTGCGTGGGGATCGACGGGCGCGGGCTGCTGCTACTCGGCGCCAGCGGTTCGGGCAAGTCCACGCTGGCCCTGCACGGGTTGCTGCGCGGGCTGGACCTGCTGGCGGAAGACGCGGTCTTCGTGCATCCGGCGACATTGCTGGCGACTGGCGTTCCGAACTACCTGCACCTGAGAAGCGACGCGCTCGACTTCATCGCAGGCGACGCGATGCTCGCATGGATCACGCATGCGCCGGTCATTCGCCGCCGCAGCGGCGTCAAGAAGTTCGAGCTCGATTTGCGGCGCGGATACGGCCGGCCTGCTCCCGGTCCGTTGGCATTGGTCGGTGCGGTCTTCGTGAGCCCTCGACCTGCCGATTGCAACGATGCGTTGTTGATCCGGCTCTCCGCGCAGCAGGCAGGCCGCATGCTGGAGGCCGATCAGCCGAACGCGTCGCGTCAACCGGGTTGGCGCGTGTTCAAACGGGGGATATTGGGCAAGGGTGTTTACCGATTGCGGCGTGGACACCACCCGGGCGACTCCGTCGATGCGCTCCGCCGATTGCTCGCCTGACGCATGCGGCTCGTCTGCGTGCGGGCCTGACCCGGTTCCGCTCCCGCGTCACCGTCGATTCGCTCCAGTGCGCGAACTCGCACCCGTCGTTGGACGCGGCGTCGCCCAGCGCACTGCTGCCTACGTGCTGTTGTCGTTGATCGCGGCACTGCTGGGAAGCGTCGCCGCCATCGCGCTCGTGCCCCTGATCCGGTCCGGTCATGCGCCATTGTTCGATGGCCGCGTACCGGCATTGGCGGCGGGCAGCAGCGCATTCACGTTGATCTTTGCGGTGGCGCTGGGGAGCCACGTGTTGTTGCGCTGGTTCGTCGCGGCGCTGGGTGCACGCATCGTCAGCGATTGCTCCATGCGATTGCGGGGCAGGGTGCACGCCCGGTTGATCGACGCCGACATTGCCACGCTCGACGCCAGGGCTTCGGCTGAGATCGCGAATGTCCTGACCGCCAACGTCGAGATCGTCAACGGGGGAATCGCCGCCATGCTGCAGTTGCTGGTGGCCGGCGTGACGACGGCGGTCAACCTGGCGTTCGCGTTGTGGGTATCGCCGGTGCTCACGCTGGTCCTGCCCGCGCTGGCGGGGCTCGGGATGGTCGCCTTGCGCTGGCACGGTCGCGAGCAGTCGCGGATCAGCAGGCAATACGTGAAGGACACGACCCGGCTGTTCTGGTTCAGCGAGGATTTTCCGCGCCGGTTGCGCCATGTCCGTTCGTTCGAACGCGAGGATGCCGAACGGGCCGGCTATGGCGCCCTCTCCGCGAGCCTCGCGCATGCCTATCGGCGCCAAGTCGAGTTGACGGCTTCCGGGAAACTCGTCGTGGAACTGCTCGCGGCCGTCGGCATGGTCGGCGTCTTTTTGATCGCCGGCCGTTGGCACGGCGTCGATCAGGCGTCACTCATCGCGGTGGGGCTGCTGCTGGGTCGCCTGCTGCCGTACATGGCTTCGACCCGGCACAACTTCCAGCAGATGCGACTGGCCGCTCCGGCATTCGAGCTGTGGCAGCGTTACGCGAAGCTGGAGTGCGCGCGTGGGGAAACGCACCCGGCGACGGGCCACGCCGCCGCACCCGCTGTGCACATCGAACGCGTGCGGGTGGTTCGGCCTTCGCTGCGCCTCGAGGTCGAAAACCTGGTGCTGGTTCCCGGCGAAATGACCCTGGTCGCGGGCGACTCCGGCATCGGCAAAAGCACGCTGGCGGATATCCTGGCGGGAATGACGCTGCCCGCTTCCTTCGCGGCGCGCATCGGCGGACGGCTGCTGGACTTCGAAGCCTATCGGCAACTCGTGCGCAGAGGCGCGTATGTCAGCCAGGGCATCCGTCCATGGCAGCGCACGGTGCGCGAATGCCTGCTGTGGTCGGCGCCCGGTGCAACAGATCGACGGCTGCGCCAGACTTTGGCGGATGTCGGCCTGGGCCAGCGGTGGCGGGACGCGCACGGCGGCCTCGGCGCCGAGTTGCAAGGCGCCTCCTGCCGGCTTTCCGGAGGCGAACTGCAACGGCTGTTGCTGGCCCAGGTGATCCTGCGCGAGCCGTCGCTGGCCGTGCTCGACGAGGCGACCGGGGCGCTCGACGCGGCGTCCGAAATGAACGTGCTCGCTGCATTGAAGCGACGCCTGCCACAAACGATCCTGATCGTCGTGTCGCACCGACGGGCTCCGCTCGGCATCGCGGACCAATGCCTGCGTATCGGCCGTGGCGGCACCGCGACGGTCACGAGGAGGGCACTGCACCAGGTGAGCGATCAAACGGGATGCATGTCCTCACGCGGGGCTTGACCATGCCAAGGCCTGCATGCTGATCGGCTCCTCTCCCGCCGTACCGCAGCAGGTTCACCCGAGACGGCGGGGGGATTGAGTCAAGTGCATCTCGATGTGGTAATGATCCGCGCGCATGAGCGAGGTCGCGTATTCGACCGCCTCGCCGTGGCTGAAAGCGCGGCGCATCACGTAGAGCGCCGCGCTACCCACCGGGACGGCCAGCAGGTCGGCGGTCGCCTCATCGGTCACGGTCGTGGCGCGGTACGCCTCGTCGGCCTCATCGATGACGATGCCGTAGCGCGCGTGCAGCTCGTTGTAAAGCGATGCGGATGTGAAATCCACCTGGGCAATGGCAGGGAAGCGCTCGTGGCTGACATAGCTGGTTTGCAGCCCCATCGGCTCGGCATCGCCACGCCGCAGCCGATACAACTGAAGTACCGTCGAGCCATGCGGCAAATCGAGTGCGTCGGCGACCTCTTCGCTGGCCGCGAGCGTCTGCTGGCTGAGAACCACTGCGGTGGGATGCATCCCCCTGCTGGTCATCTCCACGGTGAAGGAGGTCAGCCGCCGCGACTTCGCGGCCAGGGAGTGGTCCCTGACGAACGACCCGCGGCCTGGCTCACGGGAAATCAGCCCCTCGTCGGAGAGGATGCGCAAGGCTTGGCGGACCGTCACCCTGCTGGTCTTGTAGAGATCGGCGAGTTCCGGTTCGCTCGGGATGCGCTCACCTGCCTTCCAGGATCCCGACAGGATACGGTGCCGTAGGTCGGATGCGATCTGGTGGTACAGCGGCAACGCGCTGCCCCGGGATACTTTCGAGACGTCTGTCCGTTTCACGGATGGGCGGTCCATTATTAGCCTCGTGGCCCGGGCTGTCTGACGGTACGGGCATGGCCGAGGAAGACATGCGCCTCGTTGTTCTGCGGCACGCCAATCATGTCGCGGGATACGAAAGGTAGTGTAGCCCGGCATGTAGCGAGCAGATTCGCGACCCCGGCGTCCGGCTCCGAGCTGATGGTGGTGTAGGCCACGATCGCTTCACCGTGCATCACACGTCCTCATGGATGAATCCGGCTCCGCTGCTGGTGCCTGTGATCACGCTCGCGGCGTTGCAGGCGGTCACGTGCTGATTCGCTGTTCGAGGAACCTGGCTGTCAACGTCACACACCGCAGCCGTCCTCCACCAACTTGGCCTTCACCTCAGTGGTAGCCGGAGCGACCAGTTCGATTCGGCCTTCTCGCACGAAAGCGTGAATCCCTTGCTGCCACCCTGTTCGACAAAGCCGACTCGATACGCACGGCTTGCATGACTTCGCGCCGCCGACCACGTCATCTGGAGCTTGGCTGATCCGGGCGGTTGTCGTGCCGGTCCTCCACGGCTGATCCGACGGATGTTCGATGCTGAATTCCTCTGGCGCAGCCCCCGGTTGACAGCGGATTGCTGATTGTGCAATATCTGTATTAACAACCTAATGGTAGGTCATTTGTCGCCTCGGCGCAAACGGGGCCGAGAAGCGCTCGGGCGCCGGATGGAATGGAACAGGCGGGACCTGGCTTGGTTTTTCGCGAGGGGAAAGATCGAGTGACGCAAACGGCAGAACGATTGGCGGCGCCCCGGCGCGATGTCGCAGGCGAGTTGTCGCTGGCGGCCGATATCGGCGGGACCCATGCACGCATCGGGTTGATGGAGGGATTGCCCGGCGGCAGCTGGGTTTCGGTGCGCGCATATCACGAGTACCTCTGCGCCGAACACGATGGTCTCGAAGGCATCGTGCGCGACTTTCTCGATCATCACGCTTGCGGCTCCGTCGCGCGCGGCGTACTGGCGTGCGCCGGCTGTGTGATCGACGGCGTCGTCGTCAACGACAACCTGCCATGGAATGTCGTCGTCGACGACCTGCGTGAGTCGCTGGAACTGGATGACCTGGTCCTGATCAACGACTTCGAGGCCGTGGCCTACGCCACACAATACCTCCATCCGGACGACGTGCTGCTGCTCTCGGGTGCCGCTGCGGGCACGCGTCGGAATCCGCAAGTGGTGGTCGGGCCCGGCACCGGGTTGGGCTCGGCCGTGTTGCTGCCCGGTGCATCCCGACCGGCCGTGCTGGCCGGCGAAGCCGGGCAGATCGCGCTGGCCCCGCGGAACGAGCTGGAAGCGGAAATCCTGCGGATCTTCGCGCGCACCACAGGGCATGTGTCCTGCGAGCATGCGTTGTCCGGCCCCGGCCTGCTCCATTTGTACCGGGCCTTGTGCACGATCGAGAGGATTGCTCCCGGCCTGGACTCGCCCGAGGCCGTGACGCGCGCCGCGCAAGCCGATGACGATGCCCAGGCACACCAGGCGTTGCAGGTGTTCTGCGCCATGCTGGGCAGCTTTGTCGGTGATCTCGCGGTGCTCTATCGCGCCAGCGGCGGCATCTGGCTGGCGGGCGGCATTCTGTCCACGATTCGCGATTTCCTGATTCGCAGCGAATTCGTCGAGCGTTTTCTCGACAAGGGCCGCATGCGCGGCTTCCTGGAAAGGGTTCCCATCCGTTTGATGGAGCACGGTCGGCACGGGGTGCTTGGTGCTGCGTACTGGTACCTCGGCACGCGGGCTCCGGCGGAGGATGCACTCCGCGCGAGGACGCACTGATCGGAGTCACCGGCAATCCAACGGGATCAAGGGGCAGGCACTTTCTCGCAGTGGCGCACGCGTTGCGCAATCGAACAGCGATTCCATTCGGTAGGTCTCGGCACCTGGAGGGGTAAAGGGCAATGAACACACGAAATCTGCGCGTCAAGCCAATCACCGTGGCCATCGCTTCCGTGCTGTGTCTGGGGCTTTCCGGTGGGGTGGTCGCAAAGCCTGCAAATGACAAAGCTCCGGCTCGTGCGGTTGCGAAGGCGCAAGGCACTGCACAGTCCGATCAAACCACCACCACGACCACGGACGAGAACAACCAGGGCAATGGCAAGCGAAAGTTGACCGGTGCCGAAAAACAGGCGATCAAGCTCCAAACGATCACCGTGACCGGTATCGCCGGATCCCAGCAGCGCGACCTGATCCTCAAACGCTACGCCCCCCAGATCGAAGACTCGATCACCGCTGTCAACATCGGCCAGTTGCCGGACGTCACCATCACCGATGCGCTTTCGCGCATTCCGGGCGTGCAGATCAGCCGGTCCGGTGGCGAGGGAACGGCGATTACGGTGCGCGGCCTTCCGCAGGTTGCCCAGACCTTGAACGGCGAGACCTTCCTGTCTGCCGACGGCCTGGTGTCCGGGCAGCCGGACTTCATCGACCTGGCGCCAACCTTGTTCAAGGGTGCCGATGTGATCAAGTCGATCATGGCGTCCAACATCGCGGGCGGCATAAGCGCGATCGTCAATCTGAAGACCCATCGCCCATTCGATTTCAAACGTGGCTGGACCTTCAGCGGCACGGCACAAGGGAACTGGGGGGACCGCACCAGGAAACTCAACAAGGACGTTTCCCTGCTGATCAACTATCGCACCGATCGTTGGGGCGTGATGCTGACCGGGTCGTACTCCAAGGAGACGATCGAAAACGCGACGCCGCAGATTTCCGCCTTCGGACTCGGCGAGGAAACCACCGAACAGGACGTGGGGTTCGACTTCAACGGCGACGGCGTGATCGGCGACAGCCTGGATCCGACCAAGGCCCCCAAGGACTACTACTATCAGTGGGATCCCAAGGCGATCAGCACCCAGACCACCGATCGCAAGCGCAAGGGCCTCGATGGATCCTTCGAGTACAAGTTCAACGACTCGCTGGAACTGATCGGCGACGTGATGTACACGAAAATGGACGAGACCGATACGACCCACCAGGTCTCGCTCCAGGACAACTACATTCCGGGCTTCCTGCTGCCGGACCCGAAGCCCGTCATCACGCCGGATGGCGTGCTGCTGAAGGGGGCGAACGCCTTCAACCAGAACGTGTCGCACAGCATGCTTTCCTTCGGCCCGATCAAGTCCCTGAATACCAACCTGGAGTTGAATTTCGACAATGGCGGCCTGTTCAGCGGATCGCTGCGCTGGCTACATGGCACCGCCCACGACAGCAACACCTCCGGCGACATTTACGTGAGTCCGTCCGTAGGCGATGTGGTGCCGCTGCCCGATGGCACCTCGGCGCTGGACAATCCCGCGGGGGTCACGAGTGTGACGGTCATGCAGGATTACAGCGGCAAATACCCGTCGCTGGGCTTCCTGGATGACGTGACCAACCCCGCGCAGTGGGTCGTCGAATCCGCCGATGCCGTGGCAAGCCGACTCGACGCCAACCTCAACGTGTTCCGTGGCGACGGTGTGCTGCACTTCAATACGGGAATCCTGGATTCGTTCCAGTTCGGTGCCCGCTACGAGAAGCAGAGCGAGACCTTCAACGACTACTGGTATGAGACGCCCGTCACCCCCTCGGGTGGCTGCGCGAACATGCAAGGTCCGGGCCCCCGCGATGCCTACTATCACTATCTCGATCCGCGCATCGTGGATTCGTGTACCCACGTTTCGGAAATCTCGCCGCCGCGGATGTCGGAAATGCCTCCGGGCTGGCTGGAGAACTTCAACGGCTTCGATCCCATCCAGGTGACCGGCGTAGGCAACGGCCTGTTGTTCGTGAACCCCGAGGTGATGCGGGATCCGGCCGGGTTTCTCCACACGCTGGCTCCGAATGCCAGTGGTGCGCCGGAAGCGTTCCTGGCTCCGGCCAGCTCCTGGCGGGTGGACAAGAAAGCCGAATCGATTTACGGCCAGCTCAACCTGAGTGGCCAGATCGGCAGCATGCCCTGGAGCAGCAACATCGGCGTGAACGTGGTGAGGACCACGTTCTACATCAGCTCGTTCGTCACCAGCTCCACGGACTACATCGGCAACGGCGGCAAGTGGGACGGCGTGTATATAAGCCATGGCATACAGGTCACGCCGAGCAGTTACACCAGGGGCCTGCCGGCGTTCAATCTGGCGCTCAACGTGACGCCGGACCAGATCTTGCGGTTTGCCGCGAACAAGACCCAGGCGCGCCAAAACCTCGCGACACTCGGACGCGGTCTGGTCATCGGCTACCAGGTCAACGGCAATCCGCCGCGCGACCCATCGGTGCCGGCGGACACCCAGCTGTTCACGAATGCGTCCTCCGGGAACCCGGAACTCCAGCCGTACCGTTCCACCAATTACGACCTCTCCTACGCCTGGTACTTTGCGCCGCATTCGATCGCGTACCTGGGGGCGTTCTTCATGGACGTGTCCTCGTTCCCCGAATCGACGGTCGAAACCGTGCAGGAGCCGGATTCCGATGGCGTCATCCGCAGAAGCGGACCGCTGTTCACCACGATCAACGGCGGCGGCTCGATCATCCGCGGCCTCGAAGGCGAATTCCGCACGCAGTTCGCGCAGTTGCCCGGCTGGTGGAGCGGGTTCGGCGTGAACTTGAATTACACCTTCCTCAAATCATCGAACCCGCTGGCAGCGGGTGCCCGGCAAACGTACAACGCGGTGGTTTTCTACCAGAAGTACGGGCTGCAGGTCCGGCTTGCCTACAACTGGCACGGCCGGACGCTCGAGCTGGTCAACAAGAACCTGCCGGATGTCCTGAACATCTACAGCAAGCCCGAAGGCTATCTGGATGCGTCGGTCGAGTACCGCATCAACCCGAACGTTTCGGTGTTCCTGCAGGGCACCAACCTGACGGACGCGTACGGCCCCGCGTACGTGCAGTACCCGAACGCATTCTGGTCCGAGAACATCAGCGAACGGCGCTACTACGCGGGCGTCCGCCTGAGCTTTTGACCAGGTGCCGGGTTATGGTGGCTACCTTCGGGCAAGAAGTGCGCGCAGGCAGGGTGCTGGCGCTTCGGTGATCCGTGGGGGAGGCTGGGCGTGATACAAACCGGAGCTTCGCAGCGGATGGACAGGTACGTGCAGTCGAACGCCGGGCCGGAATCGAACCACCCCCCAGCCAGCCTTGCTCCGCCGGCCGAGCTGCAGGAATTCTGGAACGCGCTGCTTCACCTGCAGCAGACGCATCGGGCCTTGCGCGGATCCAGCGATTTTCGTGCGCTCCACCGCGAAGCACTGGCCGTGGCAGGGCTGTCGCGCCTTGCGCTGCCGGCAGCGGATCGGGTGTTGGCACGATTCCCGGATCCGCTCGCCATCCCGGACCAGCTTGCCATGCTGGACATGCTGGGCGCGGCGTACTCGATGAACAACGCCTACCAGCGTGCCGTGGACGTCAATCGCCGCGCGGTGTCGCTGGCGCCGGAGGACGCACGCACCCACTACAACTTGGCGGCCGCGTTGATGTTCACCGGCGATTTCGCGGGTGCCGAACGGGAAATCGCCCGCTGCCTCCGCCTCCAGCCGACGCTGTGGGACGGTTATACCTTGCAGTCCAAGGTTCGCAGTCGCGGCGGGGAAGGCCATCACGTCGAGGAACGGTTGGCATTGCTGGAACGCTTCGGCGAACATCCGCGAGCCCGCGAGCGCCTGAACCTCGCGCTGGCCAGGGAGTACGAGGGCTTGCACGACTACGGCCGCGCGTTCGATTGCCTGGTGGAAGGCAATGCAGCGGGCAAGTCGTACCGCCGATACGATTTTCAACGGGACGAGCAGCTCTTCGACGCCTTGATGCGGCAAGGCCCGACCGCGCAGCCGGCCGGTTCCGGGTACGCCACCGACGAGCCGATCCTGGTGTTCGGCATGCCGCGCTCGGGCACTACGCTGGTCGAGCGCATCCTTTCCGGCCATCCGCAGGTGAAATCCTGCGGAGAGCTGAAGCAGTTCAGCATGCTGCTGAAGTGGATGTCGGGGAGCCCCAGCGCAGACCTGATCGACGCCGACACGGTGGTCCGCTGCCGTGACCTCGATTGGAAGGAGTTGGGCGAACGCTACCTGGCGAGCACCCGTCCGCTGTCCGGGCAGGTGCCGCGCTTCGTCGACAAGTTCCCGCACCATTTCCTGCATGCCGGCTTTCTCGCCAATGCCCTGCCGCGCGCCCGGATGATTTGCGTACGGCGCAACCCGCTCGATACGTGCCTCGGCAATTTCCGCGAAGTCTTTTCCGAAACCTCGACCCTGCACGGTTACGCTTGCGACCTGATGGATACCGGGCGCTATTACATCCTGTTCGACCGCCTGATGGCGCACTGGCAGCAGGTATTTCCAGGACGAATCCTCGAGGTTTCCTACGAGTCGCTGGTGGCGGACCAGGAAACCCAGACCCGGGCGATGCTGGAATTCTGCGGACTTCGGTGGGATCCGGCGTGCCTGGCGTTCGAGGCCAACCGCGCACCCACGGCCACGGCGAGTGCGGCACAAGTGCGTTCGCCCATCCGGCGCGATGCGGTGCAACGCTGGAGGTTCTATGAGAAGCAACTCGCGCCATTGGCCGGGATGATGGCGCAGGCAGGGATTGCGGTTGCATCGTGACGGGGACAAGTCGAATGTACCGGCCCTGGATCGGACGAGCGCGTCGCGTGCAATACAACGCGGTTTTTTCGTTCGTTGACGTTTGATTGCTCACCAAGGGGAACGTGAGAAGTGGTTTCAGCCAGGCAAATCCTCAGTGGATGCATCGTTGTCCTGACGGCGCTGGTGGCGTGGGGCGGTGTCGCTTCAGCCGGGCCCGCTGGCGCAAGCGCCTATCCGTATCCTTGGGACCAACCCGGCTGTCCGTGCCCAACGGTCCTGCACCAGGGTTCGCCGGCGGAGGCCGGGCTGGTGTCCCAGGCGCTCGACAATATCGACGGCACCATCAGCCGAATGCTGGTTCGCCGAGTGGCACCGGGTGCGGTCGTGCTGGTCGCTCGTCGCGGCGCCATCGCCAAGTGGGAGGCCTACGGGTATGCGTCGATCTACAAGAACGGCGACTACGCGATGGGTGCCTTGCATCCACTCCCCATGCCGGAGAGCGAGGCCCATTCGACCTCCTCGAAGATGCAAAAGGACGAAATCTTCGACATGGCGTCCGTCAGCAAGCTGTTCACGGCCACCGCGGTCATGCAGTTATGGGACGAGGGCAAGTTCAAGCTGGACGATCCCGTTGCCAGGTACCTGCCGAACTTCGGCGTGCACGGCAAGGAGAATGTCACGATACGCCAGTTGCTGACCCATACGTCCGGATTCCTGCCGGATCCGCCGACGCCGTTGTACGACATTCCGGGCTCGCGCAAGGATCGACTGGACTACGTCCTGCAGTTGCCGCTCGAATATCCGCCCGGCACGCACTACATCTACAGCGACATCAATTTCATCGTGCTCGGCGCGCTGGTCGAACACCTGAGCGGCGAGCGGGAAGATGTGTTCGTCCGCAAGCACATTGCCGCGCCGCTGCACATGGCGGACACGATGTACAACCCGCCCAAGGATTTGCAGCCGCGGATTGCCGCCACGGAGTATCAGCCCTGGCTGCATCGCGGCATGTTGCGGGGCGACGTCGAGGACGGGAACGCTTGGGCGCTCGGTGGCGTCGCGGGTCACGCGGGCGTTTTCAGCTCGGCGCACGACCTCGCGATTTTCGGACAAATGATGTTGAACGGCGGTGTCTATGACGGCGCCCGCGTGTTGTCGCAACGTGCCGTCCAGTTGCTGTTGACCAACTGGGACAAACGGTTCCAGGGCGATGGTACCGGCCTCGGCTGGTCGATGGACCGCGGCTATTTGATGGGTGCGCTGTCGGGACCGCACACGGCCGGACATGAGGGCTATACCGGCACGATGATCGCCATCAACAAGAAGAACGACATCGTCGCCATCCTGCTGACGAACCGGGTGCACCCGAACCGTCACGGCCCATCCGTCGTCACCGCAATCCGGCAGGTCTTCACCGATATCGCGAACGCGATTCCGGTAACCGCGCCCGATGGTGCGAAGCCATGGTTCTCGGGCTATGGCAAGTATTTGAACCGGACCTTGACTGCAAAGGTCGAGCCGGCGCATGGGGCCACGCTGTCTTTCCAGACCTGGTACCGGCTGCAGCCGGATTACGACTACGGCAGCATCGAGGCCTCACCCGATGGTGTGCACTGGAAGGTACTGGATCTGCTGACCGGGTCCAGCGACGGCTGGCAAACCAAGACCGTGACGCTGCCGCAGGATGCGCACTACATCCAGTTTCGCTACCGGACCGACGCGGAAATCAATGGTCGAGGCTGGTACGTAAACGCGATCCAGGTTCATGCGGCCGGCAAAGCGGCACGGCCGAAGATCACCCACTACGAGTGGCACACGCGTGAAAATTGATCGACATTGCATTTTACGGGTGCTTCTCGCGCTGCTCGCGGCTTCCGCACTCTCCGTAGCCGTGGCGGCGCCGAAGTCCACCGACAACGGCGTGCCGGCCGCGTGGAAAAAATCCGGCCTCGATTTGATGCCCTGGCCTGCGCACATCGCGCTGCACGACGGTCGGCTCCCGTTGACGAAGCACTTCGACATCGAAGTGACCGGTCACGCCGGCCAGCGCGTCTACGACGCGGCCGACCGGTTGCTGCAACACCTGCAGCGGCGCACCGGGATCGTCTTTGAGCAACACGTGGTGGCGAAAGATTCCAACGATTCGCACGCGACGCTGGTCATCCACGTGCGGCGGCCGGCGGTGCTCGAGATCGGGGAGGACGAGTCCTACCGGCTGCATGTCGATTCGCGGCACGCGGTGCTGACGGCGACGGACGGGCTCGGTGCGTTGCACGGCCTGCAGACGTTCCTGCAGCTCGTGCAGTCGGATCCGGCCGGCTACTACCTGCCCGCCATCAAGATCCGGGACAAGCCGCGCTTCCGATGGCGCGGCCTGATGATCGACGTGGCGCGCCACTTCGAGCCGATGAACGTGATCGAGCGGAATCTCCGTGGCATGGCGGCGGTCAAGCTGAACGTGCTGCACCTGCACTTGAGCGACAACCAGGGCTTCCGCATCCAGAGCAAGGTGTATCCCGAGCTGACCGCGCAGGGTTCGCGCGGCCAGTATTTCACCCAGGCGCAAATGAAAGCGATCATCGGGTACGCGGATGACCGCGGCATCATCGTCGTGCCCGAGTTCGACCTGCCGGCGCATGCGGTGAGCTGGCTGGTGAGCCACCCGGAGCTGGCGAGTGCGCCCGGGCCCTATCACCTCTACACCCACTTCGGCGGGAAGAACCCTGCGTTCGATCCGTCGAATCCGGAAACCTACCGGTTCCTCGACGGCTTCTTCAAGGAAATGGCGGGCCTGTTCCCGGGGCACTACATCCACATCGGCGGCGACGAGAACTCCGGCGCGCAGTGGAACAACAACCCCTACATCCAGGCCTACATGCAGCCTTCGATCCCCACCGACGAAGCCCTGCAGACCCAGTTCATCCAGAAGCTCGCAAGGATGATCAACGCCGATGGCAAGCAGATCATCGGCTGGGACGAGATCCTCCAGCCGGGCCTGCCGAAAGGTGCGGTGATCCAGAGCTGGCGCGGCAAGGAGTCGCTCTACAAGGCGGCGCGCGAAGGCCATCCGGCGATCCTGTCGAATGGTTATTACCTCGACCTGCTGTACCCGGCCGACCACTACTACCAGAACGATCCCATTCCCGCCGGGACGCACCTGAAGCCGTCGGTGCGGAAGAACATCCTGGGTGGCGAAGCCGAGATGTGGGGAGAACTCGTGCGGCCCGCGACCATCGATTCGCGGATCTGGCCGAATGCCGCCGCGGTTGCGGAACGCCTGTGGTCACCGCGAAGCGTGCACGACGTGCCATGGATGTACCGGCGCCTGCACGTGGAGAACCTGCGGCTGGAGGCGCTCGGCCTCACGCAGATCCGCAACCAGCAGGTGTTGCTGCGACAGCTCGCGGGGGGCTACGACATCGGCCCGCTCCAGGTGCTGGTCGACGTGGTTTCGCCGGTCCGCGGCTACCAACGGGGCGCCAGCGGCCACTACACCATCTACTCGTCGCTGTCATCGATCGCGGATGCCGCCACCGGGAACCCGTGGGCGGCCATCCAGTTCACGGAAGCGGTCAATGAGTTCAACGCGCATCCGGATGCGGCCACGGAGCAGAATATCCGCGCCTATCTGGAACAGTGGATTGCGAACGATCCGGCGCTGGAAGAAGCCATCCATCGCTCACCGGCGCTCCACTCGGTCGCGCCGCTGGCGCATTCGCTGGTGGCGTTGTCGAAAATTGGCCTGCAGGCGCTGGGCTACATTGATCAAAAGCAGCCGGCGCCGTATGCGTGGGTAAGGCAGACCACGACCGATTTCCTGCAGGCCCGTGGGCCGGCGGCCGAAACAAAACTGCGGATCGTCGATGCCATCGAGCAACTGGTGGTCATGGCGGTCAAGGCGGGCGCTTCCGATGTTCCGCAGGGACAGGAAAAAGTCTCCGATTCAACACGTCCGTCCGCTCAGCGAGCCGGCGCCGTGTTTGCGGACTTGCTCGGCGGTCAGGCAGGAACCGAAAGATTCCTTGGCGAATCCTGCAATGACAGGTGTGGACTTGCGCAAGCCAGTGTTCCTGGCGTGCCGCGCGAGCGTTGGTCGGAATCTTGGGGCGATGTTGCAGTGCAGGTTCGCCCGGCAGCAGGACCGGAGTTGCAGCAGTTCGGGAAGCGTCACATGGATCGAAACTGGCTGTCCCAATAACAAATTTGCGGGAGGACATTGCATGTCGGCGAATATGTATCTGGAACGTGTTCAGGGGGTCGTGGATCAAATCAGGCGCACCCAGTTGCCGAAGATCGAGCAGGCCGCGGAGGCCTTCGTCAAGACGATCCGCGCGGGTGGCAAGGTGTACCTGTTCGGGAGCGGGCACTCGGTGATTCCGGTGCTGGACATTTTCCCGCGCTACGGCAGTTTCATCGGCTTCCAGCCGATCCTGGATCCGCGCCTGATGTGGTTCAACATCGTGGGGCCGGGCGGCGCGCGCGAGCTGTTGTGGCTGGAGCGCGTCGAGGGCTATGCCAAGGTGGTGCTGCAGAGTTACGAGCTCGAGCCGCGCGATTCGATCCTGGTCTTCTCGCACGGTGGCTTGAACGCGGCACCGGTCGAGATGGCACTCGAAGCGAAGGGAAAAGGCCTGACGGTCGTGTCGGTCTCCTCGCACCAGAACCACGAGAAGGCCAAGCCGACACACTCGAGTGGCAAGGACCTGGCTTCGGTTTCGGATATTGCGATCGACAACTGCGTACCGCCGGAGGATGCGCTGGTGACGGTGGAGGGCATCAAGGAGCGGTTTGCGGCTGGCTCGACCGTGGCCGTAGTCTCGATAGCCATGTCGCTGGTAGCGGAGACCGGCACGCGACTCGTGAACGCCGGGGTGATACCGCCGACGTTCGTGTCGCCGAACGTGGGTTTGCCGCCCGATCACAACCAGCAGGTGTTCCGGGAATACGAACGCTTCGTACGGGCCAAGTAGGAGACAACGTTCGCAAGCGCGTTGTCAGCCGGACAGCAACCATCGACCGAACGGGGATCTCGTAATGCCGAGTGCGCTGGCGCTGGACCTTGGCGGCACCAAGATTGCGGCGGCGCGGGTGAGCGACACCGGCGTCGTCACCAGCCGCCGGGAAACCGCTACGCCGCCGGAAGGTGGCGAGGCCGTGGTGGATGCCATCTGCGGACTCATCGAAAGGCTGTCGCCCAAAAACGTCCGCGCGCTGGGGGTTTGCATCCCCGGGCTCGTGCATCCGGATGGCAGCGTGTGGGCGCCCAACATCAAAGGCTGGTCGCGCATGCAGCTTGCGACGCGGCTCGCCCGCGAGTTCCAGCTTCCGATCGCGATCGGAAGCGACCGCGACGCCTTTGTCACCGGTGAAGCCTGGCGGGGTGCAGCCCGAGGATGCCGCGACGTGGTCTTCCTCGCCGTCGGCACGGGCATCGGCGCGGGCATCATCAGCGGCGGACATCTGGTGCGTGGCTGCGGCGGCGCGGCGGGGGCACTGGGCTGGATGGCGGTCGAGTCCAGGGTTCCGCGCGGATACGAATCGAGTTATCGCGACGTCGGTTGCCTCGAGTCCCACCTCGCCGGCCCCGGCATCGCCCGCGCAGCCAGCCGGGCGTTCGGTGAACCGACCAGCACCCGCGAGCTGTTGGCACGGGCGCGCAAAAGTGATTCGCGCGCGCTCGAAGTTCTTGCGCGCGCCGGGCACTACCTTGGTCTGGTGATGGCCAACCTGGTCAGCACCTTGAATCCCGAGCGCATCATTGTGGGCGGTGGCATGGCGGCGGCGGGCAACCTGCTGCTGGGACCCGCTCGGACCACGATGCGGCAGTGGGCGCAGCCGATCGCGGTTCGACAGGTCAGGATCGTGCGCTCTCGCCTGGGTCTGGATGCCAGCCTGCTGGGTACCGCCCGCTTGGCACTGGACCATGCCGAAGCGGCAAGAGCGAGTGCCAGCGGCGCACGCGCCGTCCGTCGAGTCCGTCGAGGAGACTCCCCATGATGCAGACCCGCGCTGCGGCAACGGCCCGTTCCGAATACGCCGGATTGGTCGCAACCATCAACGGTTGCATGTTCGTGTTCGGCATCGTGCTGCTGCTGATGGGCTCGCTGTTGCCGACCCTGCACGTCAGCGCGGCGCGCGCCGGCAGCCTGGGTGCCTTCCCGCTGGCGGGCATCCTGATCGCCACCATCGTCATCGGCCCGGTCCTCGACAAGGCGGGTGCCAAGCCGGCGCTCAGCGTCTCGCTGGCGATGATCATCGCGGCACTCATCGCGATGCCATCGCTCGAAGGCTTCGATGCGCTGGCAGTGGCCGCCTTCGTCTACGGTTTGGGCGCGGGTGTGTTGAACGCCGCTACCAACACCATCATCGCGACCCTCAGTGGAACCGGCCGCGGTTCGGCGCTCAACCTGCTGGGCCTGTTCTTCAGCCTCGGCGCGCTGGTCACGCCGCTGTTGATGTCGTTCACCAAGGGCCGGCTCTCGCCCGCGGATGTGCTGTACGTGCTGGCATTCATCTCCGCGATCGTGTTGGTGCTGGTGCTGCGGCAACGCTTTCCGCCGCCGCTGCAGGCAAGCACCCCATTGCGAAGCTTGTTGCGCGTGCTGAAACATCCCATCGTCTGGCTGTTTGCCGCGCTGTTGTTTTTCGAATCCTTGCAGGAAAACTGCATGTTCGTCTGGGCGGGCAAGGTCGTGACCGACCTGCTCGAAGTTCCCGTGTCCCGTGCCGACATCGCGCTATTCGGCCTGACGGCGGCGATGGGGGTGGGGCGGCTCGCGGCCAGCCGCGTGCTGCGAAAGCTGGGCAATCGTTCGGCCATTCTCATCGCGGCGGCGACGGTGATCGTGGGCGCGGTGGTGGTGCTTCTTTCCGCAACGTTGTATGCGGGCCTGATCGCCGGTTTTGCGATCGTGGGCTTGGGCTTGTCGGCGATCTATCCGACCGTGCTTGGCATGGCGGGCGATCGGTTTCCGGACGAGACCGGTACCGTCTTTGGCGCCATCATCACCGTCTCGCTGGTCGGCGGCACCCTGGGTCCGGTGATCGGAAGCTGGGCAACCGCCGCGCACCCGCTGAAGGTGATGCTCGTGCCGATCGTGGCCGCCGTGACGATCGCGGCGTTGACGCTGCTTGCGACGCGGCGCCGGACCGCGGCGCAGGGTTCCGGCGCATGAGAGGTCAGCACGGGTTTTTGCGCTATCCAGCCGGCAAGGCCGGCCATGGTTCAGAGGGAGGAAATCACATGAAACGCAGCTATGCCATTCTGGTCGCGGGTCTGCTGCTGTCAGCGGCAGCCTGTGCTGCCGAGCCCGCACGCATCCTGATCAACCAGGTGGGCTACGAGGATGCCGGTCCCAAGCAGGCCCTGGTCCAGGGCTCCGCCGCCGACAGCATCGGCATGTGTTCGATCCGCACCCTCCCGGATCAGAAGTCGGTGTACGAGGTACGCCCGGAGCCTGCGGTTTCGGTGGACCATTGGCAAAACTGGCGCTTCTGGCGCATCGACTTCAGTTCGGTCCACGCGGAAGGCGAGTATGTCGTCCAGTGTGCGCACAAGGGCGGCGATGGCAAGGCGGTCCTGGAGTCACGGCCGTTCTGGATCGAGCGCGACGTCCTGGAGCGGCACACCCTCTCGGCCGTGCTGGCCTATTTCGAGTCGGATCGTGTGACAGGCGCCATGGACCGCGCCGATTCCAACATCGGTTTTTACGGGGACGACAGCAAACCCCGCATCGATGCCCACGGCGGTTGGTATGACGCCACCGGCGACTACGGCGTCCATCTGTCCCAGGCCAACGCCTCGATCTATTTTCTCGGCCAGAACATCTCGGTGGTCGCCTATTCGCTCGCGAGGTCCTGGGAATTGCTGAGCGCGCATGACGACAAGAACCTCAGCCAACTGGACCGGCGCATCGTGAACGGCGCCACCTATGGCGCGGATTTCCTGGTGCGCATGCATCCCAAGGAGGGCGGCTCGTTCTATGAATCGATCATGGCCCCCGGCGCGCAAAAGAAACCCGAGGATCGACAGATCCAACCGCACCCCCAAGGCTCGGACTGGATGACTGCCAACGGCTATCCGAAAATCTTCGCCGACCATCCCTACATCTACCAGGTCTCGTTCCGCGCCGGCGGCGGTTTCGCGATCGCGGCGCTGGCCATCGACGCGCGGCTGCCATGGAGTGGCCACTTCTCCAAGGCTACGTACTTGCAAACGGCGGAGGACGCGTTCGCCTACCTCCAGAAGCACAACACCTCGCTGTTGCTCGACGGCAAGGAAAACATCCAGGACGATTTCAGCGCGTTGCTCGCGGCTTCGGAATTGTTGCGCACGACGCACGATGAGAAATATCGGAAAGCGGCGCAACAGCGTGCCGACGCCCTGCTGGCGCGGCTCTCGAGCGACAAGAACTACAAGGGCTTCTGGCGGCGCGGCGGTCCGGGCAGCGGCCCGTACTTCACGGCAACGACCGCGGGCGCCCCGGTGCTGGCGCTGCTCAATTACTACCCGCTCGCCGATGCCGCCACCCGCGCCCGGATCAAGGATGCCGTCAAGCGCGCGTTGATCTTCCACCTCACGATCACCAACGATGTTGCCAATCCGTTCGGCTATGCGCGCGAGTACATCGAGAACGACCATCTCGGACGCGTGCCACGGTTCTTCTTCCCGCACGACGTGGCCGGATACTGGTGGCAGGGCGAGAATGCCCGCATCGCATCGCTCGCCACGGCGGCACGGCTGGCGTTGCCACTGTTCATGGATGACCCGGCGTTCTCGAAACGCTTGCGCACGTTTGCCACGGACCAGCTCAACTGGGTCCTCGGCCTGAACCCGTTCGACTCTTCCATGATGAACGGGATCGGATACAACAATCCCGAGTACTTCGAATCCGGGAGCTGGGAGTACACGCAACGTCCGGGCGGCATTTCCAACGGGATCACGTCGGCCTGGGACACCAAGGATGACGAGGGCATTTCCTACTCGGTGCCGAACACCGTCACGCACCAGGGATGGAACTGGCGCTGGAACGAACAATGGCTGCCGCACGACGCGTGGTACCTGCTGGCCCTCGCAGCGCGTCGTGCGCCTGGTATGCCCACGGCGGCTGCGCCCAAGTCAGGGAAATGAACCGTGCGTCAGGTGTGTGCCGGTTGAACGAGTGACGTCGAAGTCGTCGCCGTCGTCGCGAATCTGCACGAAAATGGGGGCAGCATCGCGCGATCGCCATGCCACGGTGGGCGATTGGCGGCCGTTGGCTGGATCGAAGCGCGAAATTGGTGGGCCCGGCAGGATTCGAACCTGCGACCAGGAGATTATGAGTCTCTTGCACTAACCGCTGTGCTACAGGCCCCTGACGTCGATTCTATTTGCGCACAACGAACTACGGTGCTGTGCAGCCCATGGCAGCACTTGCGGAAGTGTCGTGCTGCGACCGTGAGCCATGGACCGGCCATTCAAGCAGATTGCGCGGCGTAATGCGATGGAAGTGCCGGGCGCCGATGCATGCCGTGTCCCGCGTGTCCCGGATGTTGGGCGGGAGTGCCATGCCGGCCGCGACAGAGCCGATTCGTCCCGGTACCCTCTGGCGCTGCCCGCGCCGCTCCGAGGACGCGGGCTTTCCAAGGCCTTTCACATGTTGAGCAGCATCCGCACCACCGCCCCGTTGCTGTCGAGCACCGTCTTCCTGTTGATGGGAGTCGGGCTGCTGCACACCCACATCGCACTCGTGGGCAGGGGACTCGGCTTTTCGGTGGCGATGATCGGAATCCTGACGTCGGGCTATTACACGGGCTTCCTGGTCGGAACCTATACCGTGCCGCGGCTGACGCACCGCTTCGGCCACATCCGCACCTTCGCCTTCTGCACCGCGTTGCTGGCCGTGGTGGTGCTGGTGCAGGCGCTCACTTCGGTCTATGGAGTCTGGCTGGTGCTGAGAGTCCTGCAGGGACTGCTGCTGGTCGGCCTGTACGCGATCATAGAAAGCTGGCTCAACGCCGCCGCCGAGCCGGGGCACCGCAGCTCCGTATTCGCGATCTACATGATGTTGAACCTGGGTGCCAGCGCGGCGGCGCAGCAGCTCTTGCGCCTGCATGGCGCGGGTTTCGTGTTGTTCTGCCTGGTCGCGATCCTGGTCTGCATCGCGAGCCTACCGGTGGTTGCGACCCCACAGCCGCAGCCGAGCATCCACTCGGCACCGGGGGTGCAGGTCCGGCGCATGTTCCGCCTGGTGCCGACAGCGCTGGTCAGCGCGTTGATTTCGGGGCTCGTGCTGGGCGCGTTCTGGGGATTGTTGCCGTTGTACGCAGCCGCGCGAGGCTTGGGTGCCAATGAAGTCGGCACCTACATGAGCGTTGCGATCGCGGGTGGTGTCGCCCTGCAGTGGCCGCTGGGACGCTTGTCGGACCGCATCGACCGCCGGCTCGCGCTCGCCCTGATCGCTGCGGTCGCAGCGTTGGCAGCGCTGGCCAACCTGGCGCTGCCTTCGGCAGGCCATGTCGCCGCAATGCTGCTGGTGTTCGCGTTCGGCGGCATGAGCTTTGCCGTGTATCCGATCGCGGTGGCACACCTTGTGGATTACCTGCGGCGCGACGAGTTGCTGTCGGGCTCGAGTACGGTGCTGCTGGTGAACGGGGTCGGCTCGGCGGTGGGGCCCTTGGCGGCGGGCGCGCTCATGACGCTGACGCGGCCGGAGTTCCTGTTCGGCTGGTTCGCGGTGCTCGACGGCGTGCTGGCGGGCTATGCGCTGTACCGCTTCATGCGCCGCAAGCGCGAGGTGACTCCCGAGGATCATTTCGTGCCGCTGGTGCAGACAACTGCCGGCGCGCTGGACATGCACCCGGACACGCCGGACAGGCAGGGCAATCCGGCCTGAGCGGTTGCCGCCGAGCCTCGATCACACCGCGGTGGTGGGTGTTGCCGCGGTCACCGCGTTGCGCAGCGCGCCGCGCAGGGTGCGCTTCTCCGTCTCCTCGAGTTTGCGGCCGAGCAATTCGCTCGCGCGCAGCAACAGCTCGCGGTCGAGTTCATGGGGCAGCGGCGTGCGCTCGGGCAGGGCGAGGATCAGCTCGCGCTCGCCGGCATCGAGGGTGGCGGCGAATTCTGCCGCCAGTTCCTGCATCCGCGCGAGGTTGTGCGCGGTGTCTTCTCCGAGGGAACCGGGTGCACCAGGGAGAATGGCGGCGGTGGACGCGTATTCGCGCCGGAACAGGTACTGTCCCAGGGTACCGGCGTCGAGCTGCCGGCGGGTGTCGGACTCGCGCTGCAGGGCGGCGGACTGGTTGCCCGCGGGATCGCGCGGTTCGACGCCGAGCAGGTGCACGCGGATGCCGTGCTCCTGGGCCTGCTGCACACCGACCCGCAGATCCTCGTCGCCGGCGAGCAGCAGTGCGTCGGAGATCGCGCGGTTGCGGGCGAGATTGGTGAGGTCGGAGAAAATCAGGCCGTCGACGCCCTTCTGCTCGCCCGACTGGTTGACGAAGCCGAGTCGCAACTTGACGTTGTCGAGGTACGCCATCGCGAGGTGGGCAGGGGTGGGGCCCGAATTGGTGCCGTCGTACCAGTAGATGCGAAGGAGTGAGCAGCCCGCAACGGATTCCGCGAGTTGCGCGAGGTATTGCGCGAACTCGGCGTTGGCGAGGCGCATCTCGCCGCGCCGGAGGGGTGCGCCGAACAGCAACTCGCTGGCGGAAGCGAAGAAGTAACCGGCGTCTACGAATACGGCGATGCGGTTCATGGGCGACGAGCCTCATTGGAACTAGCGGCCGTCATTCCGGCGGAGGCCGAATCCATTTTTGCTGTTTATGAGGTCGAAATCAAAATGGATTCCGGGTTCCATCGCCGATAAAGCCGGCGATGGCCCCGGAATGACGACGAGTTGTTAGGCTTTCCCGAGTCCCGAGTCCCGAGTCCCGAGTCCCGAGTCCCGAGTCCCGAGTCCCGAGTCCCGGCTCTTATTCGAAATCGAGGAACGACCGCAACTGCTCCGAGCGCGAGGGGTGCCGGAGCTTGCGCAGGGCCTTGGCCTCTATCTGCCGGATCCGCTCACGGGTGACGTCGAACTGCTTGCCGACCTCTTCCAGGGTGTGGTCGGTATTCATGTCGATGCCGAAGCGCATGCGCAGGACCTTGGCTTCGCGCGGGGTCAGGCCGCCCAGCACGTCGCGCACCGTTTCGGTGAGGCCGGTATCCGTCGCGGACTCGACCGGCGAGCCGGCATTCTGGTCCTCGATGAAGTCGCCGAGGTGCGAATCCTCGTCGTCGCCGATCGGGGTTTCCATCGAGATCGGTTCCTTGGCGATCTTCAGCACCTTGCGGATCTTGTCCTCGGGCATTTCCATCGCGACGGCCAGCTCTTCCGGCGTGGGCTCGCGGCCGTAGAGCTGCAGCATCTGGCGGCTGATCCGGTTCAACTTGTTGATGGTCTCGATCATGTGCACCGGAATGCGGATGGTGCGCGCCTGGTCCGCGATCGAACGGGTGATGGCCTGGCGAATCCACCACGTCGCGTAGGTCGAGAACTTGTAGCCGCGGCGGTATTCGAACTTGTCCACGGCCTTCATCAGGCCGATGTTGCCTTCCTGGATCAGGTCCAGGAACTGCAGGCCGCGGTTGGTGTACTTCTTCGCGATCGAAATCACCAGGCGCAGGTTGGCTTCGACCATTTCCTTCTTGGCACGGCGGGCCTTGGCCTCGCCGATCGACATCGCACGATTGATTTCCTTGATGTCGGTCAGCGGCAGGTACAGCGCGCGCTCGATCTCGGTGAGCTTCTGCTGCTCGAGCATCATCTCGTCGCGATGATTCCGGATCGCGGGCACCCACTTCTGGCGCTTGCGCGCGAGCTCGACCGTCCACTCGAGGTTCGTCTCGTTGGACGGGAACAGCTCGATGAAATCCTTGCGCGGCATGTGGCACTGGCGCACGCAAATGTCCATGATCACGCGCTCGTGCTGGCGGATCGCCGCCACCACGTCGCGCAGCTTGCGCACGAAGCCGTCGATCAGGGCGGACGGGAGTTTCAGCTTCAGGAATTCCTCGCCCATCCTCTCGCGCAGCTTCTGCGATTTCCTGTCGGCGACGCCGTACTTGTCGGCGGTCTTCTGGAATTTGCCGTAGAGCTCGCGCAGTACGTCCATGCGGCGCGCGACCTCGACCGGATCCGGACCGCTCGGCACGCTTTCGGTGGCCTCCTGCGCAGAGTCGTCATCGTCGTCTTCGTCGTCCCCGTCGGCGTCATCGCTGCCGTTGTCGGAAGACGAGTGCGCGTCGGCCGTGGACGAGCTCGTGCCGAACTCCTCGGCGGGGATCTCCTGATCGGCGAAGCCGGCCAGGATCTCGCTCATGCGGCGCTTGCCGTCGAGGTGCAGGTCATATTCTTCCAGCAGCAGGCCGATCGCCCACGGGAAGCTGGCCAGCGCGGTCTGCACCTGGGTCAGGCCTTCCTCGATGCGCTTGGCGATCGCGATTTCGCCTTCGCGGGTCAGGAGTTCCACTGTACCCATTTCGCGCATGTACATGCGCACAGGGTCGGTGGTGCGGCCGACTTCGGCGTCCACCGCGGACAGCAGCGCGACCGCTTCCTCGGTCGCGGTTTCATCGTCGTCACCGCTGACGGGTCCCTCGGCGCTGATCATGTCGGTATCGGGTGCGACTTCGTGCACCTCGATGCCCATGCCGTTGATCATCCCGATGATGTCTTCGATCTGCTCCGGATCGACGATGTCGTCGGGCAAGTGATCGTTGACCTCGGCGTAAGTC
>DASUKQ010000029.1:0-2498 GCA_036278635.1 Rhodanobacteraceae bacterium | reverse complement strand
GTTGCACTCATCGTCGTACGTGACCGGTTCGGGCGATTGGTGGAACGCGGGCGCCGGAGCCGATTTCTACCAGATCGCCGACCCCAGCCTTTCCGACCGCTCCGCCGCGTACCGGCGCCTGCCGCGCGTGTACTTCAACGCAGGCGGACCCATCGGCGGCACCGGCGGGCCGGAGTGGGGCACGGAAACCGAAGCGGTGCATTTCGTGAAGCCGGACGAGATCGGAGGCGACCGCTTCGATTTCTATCCGTACCTCGCTTGGCCGCTGCAAGGCGCGGCCTGGTTCCTGCGGCCCGAACTCGGCTTGCGCTACACGACGTACAACCTGCCGCGGCCCTTGGTCAAAGGCTACTCGACGCATCCGTCGCGCACCACGCCAATTTTCGACCTCGACGCCGGCCTGGTGTTCGAACGCGACGTCCACCTGTTCGGGCAGGAGTACACCCAGACGCTGGAACCCCGTGCCTACTACCTGCGGGTGCCGTACCGCGACCAGGACGACATACCGCTGTTCGACACGCGGCAGATGACCTTCGACTTCTGGCAGCTCTTCACCACCAACACCTTCAGCGGCGCCGACCGCCAGATGAACGCCAACAACCTGTCGCTGGCGCTGACCACCCGCTTCCTCGACGAGAACGGCGTGGAGAAACTCTCCGCGAGCGTGGGCCAGATCCGCTACTTCGAACCGCAGCGCGTGACCTTGCGACGCGGCGGCAAGGAGGTCGACTATGCCGGATCGAACTACGTCGCCAACCTGACGTTGAGCCTCAGCGACAACTGGCGGCTGACGGCGTCGCAGCAATGGAACCCGAACACCAACCAGACGGACGTCTCGACCGTGGGCCTGCAGCGCCGGCTGTGGGGCGACGGCATCGTGAACCTCAGTTACCGCTACCGCCGCAACCTGCTCGACCAGGCGGACGTCTCCGCCGAAGTCCCGGTCGGCGCCGCCTGGAAGCTGGTGGCGGGATACAACTACTCGTTCCGGGACCAGATGGCCCTCGACGCCTTCGCGGGCGTCGAATGGGACAGTTGCTGCACCGCCATCCGGATCCTGTCGCGGCATTACGTCTACGACTACCAGGGCCACTCCGACGACGCGATCATGTTCGAGATCCAGTTCAAGGGCCTCGGCAGTTACGGGCAGCACCTCGGCAGCTTCCTGCAAACTGCTATCCTTGGCTATCAATAATCGTGCGATCGTCCATGATCGGCGGTGACCGCAAATGCCTTTAGCAAGCAGCCGTCCATGGCGCCGGGCGCCGGCCGGGCCATCCGTGGCCGGTCGCTTGGCCGGGCACGCGATGCCCCCGGCATCGCGTAAGCGTCCGTCCCGGCCCTGACTTTTCACAACAACCGCTCGACAACTCAACTTTTTCACGACTGGCGCTGTCCAACCCTTCGCTTCCATCGGACCGCTTGGTCCGGCACGCCCATACGACCTTCCCGCCCATGAGCAAAATGACCCGTTCCCGCTTTTTCGCCCGCCTGGCGCTGTCGTTCGCGGCCTGCGCATTCGCGCTGCCCGCGTTCGCGCAACTGCTGAGCCCGAACGCGCCGCCGCCCACCGGCACCCAGGACTCTTCCCTGCTGGCCCCGCAAGCGGCCGCCCCCAACGGCGTGCAGCCGCTCGACCGGATCGTGGCCGTGGTCAACGACGGCGTGATCCTGCAAAGCCAGCTCGACCAGACGATGGCCACCGTGGCCCAGCAGATCTCCGCTTCGGGCGGGCGCCAGCCGCCGCGGGAGGTGCTGGAGAAGCAGGTGCTGCAGCGATTGATCCTCAACGAACTGCTGGTGCAGAAGGCCCAGGAAAACGGCCTGCGCATTCCCGATGCACAGGTCGATGCGGCAGTCGCCAACATTGCCAAGCAGAACAACATGACGGTGCCGCAGATGCAGGCCGCCATGCAGCAACAGGGCATCGATTACGCCTCGTTCCGGGACCAACTCCGCGACCAGTTCCTGGTGCGCCAGGTGCAGCAGCAGGTCATGGAATCCAACGGGCAGGTTTCCGATGCCGAGATCAAGAACCTGATCGCGAGCCCCGCGTTCAAGAAGGGCGAAGTCCACCTCGCGCGCATCCTGGTCGGCTTGCCGGAAGGCGCTGACGCCAACCAGATCGCCGCGGCCAAGGCCAAGGCCGAGCAGATCGAGGGTGAACTGAAGGACGGCAAGGGTTTCGCCGCGCTCGCGGTCAGCAACTCCAGCGCACCGGAAGCCCTCGAGGGCGGCGATCTCGGCTGGCGGCGCGTCGACGAGCTCTCGCCCGCGGTGCAGCAGGTCGTGGATTCGCTGCAGCCGGGCGACCACACGCAGCCGCTGCGGGATGCGTCCGGCTTCACGATCCTCAGGCTCGAGGGCCGGCGCACGCCCGACACCAAGCAGATCGTCACCGAGTACCACGCGCGCCACCTGATGATCAAACCGACGGCCGTGCTGAGCGAGCAGGAGGCCAAGGACAAGATCAACAAGCTGTACCAGGAAATCGTCGA
>DASUKQ010000028.1:0-10076 GCA_036278635.1 Rhodanobacteraceae bacterium | reverse complement strand
GCAGTGCTAGGCTCGAAACCTGATGAACGATCCCGATCCCAAGCCGCGCCCGCCGGAAAAGCCGCTGCCCGGCGACTGTTGCGAGAGTGGTTGCGATACCTGCGTGTTCACCGTGTATGCCGAGGAGTTGGAAGAGTACGCGCAACAGCTGGCCTCGTGGCGCGAACGGCATCCGGACGAGCCGGGCGATTGATCGGATCTGCGGTGGATCGAGACTGCCGGGCACGCATTGCGGTGCGCTGCGGCCGACCTGGGCGGCTTGCGCGGCCGGACCCTCATCCTGCGCTTCGCGCCACCTTCTCCCGAAGGGAGTAGAAAAAGCTTACGCGAACGGATCCTGCAGAATGATGTTGGCGTCGCGGTCGGGGCCGGTGCTGACGATGGCGAGCGGGCAGCCGGCGAGTTCTTCCAGGGCGCGCAGGTAGGCGCGCGCGGCGGCGGGCAATTCGTCCCAATCGGTGATGCCGTGGGTTTCTTCCTGCCAGCCGGGGAACTCCAGGTACACGGGCGTGCATTCCTTCCAGCCTTCGGCGTCGAGCGGTGCGTATTCGGTGCGCTTGCCGCGGTATTCGTAGGCGATGCACACCTTCAACTTGTCCATGCCGTCGAGCACGTCGAGCTTGGTGATGCACAGCCCGCTGATGCCGTTGATCGCGACGGCGCGCTTGAGCGCCACGATGTCCATCCAGCCGCACCGGCGCGGACGCCCGGTGGAAGCGCCGAATTCGTCGCCGCGCTTGCGGAGGGTCTCCCCGACGTCGTCGTCGAGTTCGGTCGGAAACGGCCCGCCGCCGACGCGGGTGGCATACGCCTTGGCGATGCCGAGTACGTAGTCGATGTAGTCGGCGCCGACGCCGGCGCCGGCAAGCGCACCGCCGGTCGTGGTGTTGCTGGACGTGACGAAGGGGTAGGTGCCATGGTCGATGTCGAGCAGGGCGCCCTGGGCGCCTTCGAACAGCACGCGTTCGCCGTCGCGCCGCAGGTCGTGCAGGATGCCGGCGACGTCGGATTTCATCGGCTCGACGTATTCGCCGAACGCGATCGCCTCGTCCAGGGTCTGCTGGTAGTCGATGGCTTCGGAGTTGAAATACTTCGTCAACACGAAGTTGTGGTAGTCCATCACTTCGCGCAGCTTGTCCGCGAGTTCGTGCGGGTAGCTGAGGTCGGCGACGCGCACGCCGCGGCGCGCGACCTTGTCCTCGTAGGCCGGGCCAATGCCCCGCCCGGTGGTGCCGATGGCCCCGGCGCCGAGTTTCTTTTCGCGGGCCTGGTCGAGCGCGATGTGGTACGGCATGATCAACGGGGTCGCCGGGCTGATCTTGACGCGCGAACGCACTTCCACGCCGCTGGCTTCGAGTTCGGCGATTTCCTTCTGCAGCGCAGCCGGCGAAAGCACCACGCCGTTGCCGATCAGGCACAACGCGCCTTCGCGCAGGATGCCGGACGGGATCAGGTGCAGGACGGTCTTCTTGCCCTTGATCACCAGCGTGTGGCCCGCGTTGTGGCCGCCCTGGAAACGCACCACCGCGCCGATGTCCTGCGTCAGCAGGTCGACGATCTTGCCCTTGCCTTCGTCGCCCCATTGGGCGCCCAGGATAACGACTGATTGGCCCATTGTTCATTTCTCTCTTCGATGATTCGTTCTGGAAGGGGCGACGATCGGTGACTAGACTCGATCGTCCTGATCTCGCCAAGTCACCCTGCCCTCGGCTCCTGCCTCGGGCGCTCGTGCCTGCGCGAACTGCCCCGGCAGTTCGCAAACGCAGCCACTCTCCCACATTGGGCGCCCAGGATAACGACTGATTGGCCCATTGTTCGTTTCTCTCTTCGATGAGATGGCGGTTTTGCCTTTGCTCGTCATTGCAGACCGCATCGTGCGGTCTGCCCTTCGGGCCATCGGCTACGCCGATGTTCGCTCCGGCATCCTGCCTTCGCAGTCCGGCGCAGGCCGGAATCCAGTCAGAGAAGGCCTGGATGGAGGTCCAGCCACTCCGGATTTTCGCGTTCCATCAACCGCAACTTCCACACCCGCTGCCATTCTTTCACGGCCTTCTCGCGCGCCATGGCGGATTCCATGGTCTCGAACCCCATGCCGGACCGGCATCTGAACGTCGTACTGCTTCGTGAAGCCGCCGACGACGTTGTTCTTGTGTTCCCGGATGCGTTTTACGAGTTCCGACGTGACACCGACATGCAACGTGCCAAAATGTATATGCAAGGGCGTCGCTCCTTCATTCGCGTCTACTGGGTCCCGGCCTGCGCAAAAGACAAGACGGCGCTGCGCGCCGGACGACGAGCGAAGCATTCCGGCGCCACGCCCGGTCAATGCTTCTTCGGCGAGGATCCGCCCGCCGCCGCGCCCTCGTCGATCGCCTGCATGAAAGGCGAATTGCGGTCGAGGACGACCACCGCGCCGCCGCCGCTGAAGGAATCGCGCCAGGTTTCCAGGCTGCTCCAGTATCGGAAGAATTGCGGGTCCTGCGCCGACGCGGTCGCGTAGATCTTCGCGGCCTCGGCATCGCCCTGCCCCCGCACGACGGCGGCTTCCTTCGCGGCTGCGGCCACCACTTTCTGGTCGGCGGCCCCGCCCTTGGCGCGGATGGCGGCCGCGGCGGCATCGCTCTTGTCGCGTACTTCGCCGGCCTGCGCATCGGCCTCGGCGCTCATGCGCGCGTACACGGATTTCAGTGCGTCGTCGGGAGGCAACACGCGTTCGACGCCCACATCCAGGATCGTGACGCCCAGGCGCTGGCGCAGGTTGCCGCTGACCGCATCGCGCAGCGCCTGGTCGATCGGGCCATCATCGGTCGCCAGCAGTTCGGCCTGGCTGTGTTTGGCGATTTCGGTGCGCAGCGCGGTGCGGATCACCGGCGTCATCTGCTGGGTGACCTGCAAGTCGTTGCCGGTGGTCGCCTTGAACCACGCGTCCGGGTCGGCGACCTGCCAGCGCACGAAGAATCCAACGCGAACCGGATCGCCATCGCTGGTCTTGTAGTCCTCGGGTTCGGAACGCAGCACGATCGCGCGGGTGTCGTAGGTCGTCACCTCTTCCACGAACGGCAGCTTGAAGTGCAGGCCGGGGCCAACGTCACTGGCTTGCACCTGCCCCAACCGCGTCAACAGCGCGGCGTGGCCCTGATTCACCACGTAGATGCCGTTCGCCGCGAGCAGCGCCAGCACGATGATCACGACGGGAATCACGTATTTCATGCGGCCGCCCCACGCAGTGTCGGGCCCGAAGTCACCGGCGGCGCGGACGTCGCGGCCGATGCCGGCGTCGACGATCCCCCCGCCGGGGCACTGGAACCGGCCGCTGCGGGCGTACCGCCGGCCGGTCGCGGCCGGTGCGGGGGAAACTGCACGATCACGTCGCCTGTACCGGTATTCACGACCACGCGGTTCCTGGTCAGCACGTCATGCATCGCCTGCAACCAGAGGCGGTGCCGCGTGACCTGCGGCGCCGCGTGGTATTGCGCGAGGATCTGTTCGAAACGTGCGACGTCCGCGTGGGCCTCGGCAACGGCCTTGCTGCGATAGCTTTCCGCGTCGGACTTGAGCGACGCGGCTTGCGCTGCCGCTTCCACTTTCTGGCGGCTGACATCGGCCCGGGCCGTGGCTTGCGCGGCCTTGGCATCCTCGTGGGCCTTGGCGATGTTGTCGAAAGCCTGCTTCACTTCCGAGGGCACGCCGACATTCTGGATGCCGACGGCGCTGAGCGTGATGCCGAGGTCCGCGTGACCCAAAGCGGTGCCAAGGCGCTCCTGGATCGCCCTGTCGAGCTGGTCGCCGCTGCGGTCCATCAACTGCTGCAGGTCGCTCGCGCCGACCACCGCACGCACGGCGATCGTCGCGGCGTTGCGCGCGGTCTCCTCGGCGTCACGCGAAGAGAACAGGAACTTGCGCGCGTCCTCGACCTTGTACTGGACGTAGTAATCGACCAGGGCCAACTGGCCGTCGCCGGTCAACAGGCGCACGTTGTCGCTGAGGGTGCGGGTACGCCCGAGGTCCACGACCTGCACGCGATCGATCGGGGTCGGGATGTGGAAATGCAGGCCCGGCTGCAGCACGCTTTGCAGCCGCCCGAAGCGCAGCAGCACGCCGACCTGCTGGTTGCCGACCATCGTCCAGCCGCCAATGAGGAACCACAGCACCAGCAGCAACACGATCAACGCGACGACGCCGAGCGAGCCATGGCCGAACGGCCCGAGGCTGCGCTGCGCCTTTTTCAGCCACGCTTCCAGGTCCGGGCCGCCGCCCTGGCCACCACCCTGGCGCGGCCCCCATGGATCGCGGCCCCGAGGCTCGCGCGGTTTCTCGCGCGGTTTCTCGCGCGGCTTCTCGCCGGGTTCCTTCCAGGGCATCGCTCAATGGCCTCGGGTTGCGGAGTTCGCGCGCCAGATTCTGCGCAAACGCCGGATTCTACCAGAGGGTATGGACTCTTCTTGGGATGCCGACTCGAAGCGGCTGTTGCGAAAAATCAGGCCCGGGAAGGCCGTTCCGGCGACCCTTGGCCGACGACGCACCAGGTCGCCTGCTCGCCCCATCACGGAGCGATCAGGGATGACGACACGATCACGCACCCAGCCAGTCCCGCAAGAGGCGCGCGTCGTCACCGCGCACGTCGCCCGCCAACGGCAGCAACAGTTCGCGCGGGGCATCGATGTCGAGGCGCCAACCCTCGTCGTCGTAACGCTCGGCCTTGACCGCACCGAGTTCGATCAGCCGCGCGCGCAGGCGGCCCGCGCGCGGCGGCAACCGCAACTCCGCCTGGACCCGCGTGCCCGCGAGGCGCTCGCCAATGGCCTGTTTCAGAAGATCCAGGCCCTCGCCGCTTGCGGCCGACAGCCACACCGCCCCCGGCGCCCCGGCGGCATCCCGATCGATGCGGGGCCCCACCTTGCGGGTAGCCGTGACATGGATGCCCGGGTCTTGATCCTCACCGGCAGGGGCGCCGGCATTCAACAAATCGATCTTGTTGAATACCATCAATTGCGGCACGTCGCCGGCGCCGATCTCGTCGAGCACGCCGTTGACCACCCCGGTCAGCAGGTCGCGCTCGGGGTCGGCGGCATCGGTGACGTGCAGAAGCAGGTCGGCATCGCGCGCCTCGGACAGTGTCGCGCGAAACGCCGCCACCAGATCGTGCGGCAACTCGCGGATGAATCCCACGGTATCGGCCAGCACCGCCGGCCCGCTCGCGAGGTCTTCCAGCTTGCGTACGGTGGGGTCGAGCGTCGCGAAGAGGCGGTCAGCGGTGAATACCTCGCCCTGGGTAATCGCATTGAACAACGTGGACTTCCCGGCGTTGGTATAGCCCACCAGCGCGATGCGCGGCAGCGTGTTGCGCAGTCGCGCGCGGCGTTGCTGGGCACGTTGGATGCCGACCCTGTCTATGCGCTTCTGCAATTGCTCGACCCGCTTTTGCAGCAGGCGGCGATCGGTCTCGAGCTGGGTTTCGCCGGGGCCGCGCAGTCCGATCGAACCGCCGCGCTGGCGCTCCAGGTGGGTCCATCCGCGCACCAGTCGCGTGGCCATGTGCTTGAGCTGCGCCAGTTCGACTTCCAGCTTGCCTTCGTGAGACTGCGCGCGCTGGGCGAAAATGTCGAGGATCAGCGCGGCACGATCGATGACCCGCGCCGACAGGTGCTTTTCCAGGTTGCGTTCCTGCACGGGCGTGAGCGCGTGGTCGACCAGCACCAGGTCGGCGCCGAGTTCGCGCACTTTTGCCTGCACCTCGTCGGCCTTGCCGGTACCGATGTAGAACTTCGGGTTCGGTGCGTCGACGCGTGCGCGCACACTATCCAGGATTTCCGCGCCGGCGGATTCTGCCAGTTCGGCGAATTCCTGCGCACGCCGCGCACCCGCGCCGTTGCCGGTGTACGGCAACACCAGCAACGCACGCTCACCTTTCCTTTCTCGCTCGAACAGGGCAATCAATCCTGCGCCACGGGCTTGGCGTCGTCATCCCTGGTGTCGTCCGCCGGCGCATCATCGACGCCGACCTTGACCGCGCGGCTCGGCACCACGGTCGAGATGGCGTGTTTGTACACCATCTGGCTGACCTGGTTGCGCAACAACACCACGAACTGGTCGAACGACTCGATCACACCCTGCAGCTTGATGCCGTTGACGAGATAAATCGCCACGGGAATGCGCTCGCGACGCAGGGCATTCAAAAACGGATCCTGCAACGATTGGCTCTTGGACATTGTTATGGCCTTCCGATCCGGGGTTCCGGCAAACTTTCCTTCGCGGAATCAAATGGTAACGCAAATCGACGGAGTTTGACCGGATCGTGGGGGCTTGCGGGCAGAAAAAGCGTTACCGCGGCCGCGGCCGTCCCGGCGTACCCGGGCCGGTCCGGATCGAACACCCGTGCATCCAGCTCGCCGCGCAACCAGGTGGTCTGCCGCTTGGCGAGCTGGCGGGTTGCGTGGATGGCGCGTTGGCGGAATTCGGCGGCATCGAAAGCACCGTCGAGGTGCTGCCACGCCTGCCGGTAACCGACCGCGCGCAACGCGGGAAGATCGGGATTCAAATCCCCTCGCGCGCGCAGGCGCCGCACTTCATCGAGGAATCCCGCGGCGAGCATCGCATCGAAGCGCGCCGCGATGCGTTCACGCAAGGCGCCCCGGTCAACGGGGATCAGCGCCAGTTTCAAAACCCGCCACGGCAATTTCGGCTGCAAGCTACCGGCGGCGTGCAATTCGCTCAACGTGCCGCCCGACAATTCGATCACTTCCAGTGCACGCTGGATGCGCTGCGCGTCGTTGGGAAGGATGCGCGCGGCGGCATGTGGATCGCGCGCTTCCAGCCGCGCGTGCAGCGCAGGCCAGCCGTCTCGTTCGGCCGTATCGTGGAGGCGCGCGCGCAGTTCGGGATCGGCCGGAGGCATCGGCGACAGCCCGCGTTCGAGCGATCGAAAGTACAGGCCCGTGCCGCCGACGAGCAGCGGCACGCGGCCGCGTTCGGCGATGGCACGCATCGCCTCCAGCGCATCATCGCGGAACACCGCAGCGGAGTACGGTTCGGAAGGATCGCGGATGTCGATCAGCGCGTGCGGGTGGCGTCGCAGCGTTTCCGCGTCGGGCTTCGCGGCGCCGATGTCGAGGCCGCGGTAGACCAGCGCGGAATCGACGCTGACCAGATCGACCGGAAAGCGATCGGCCAGCGCGCAGGCCAGCGCGGTCTTGCCGGTGGCGGTCGGGCCCATGAGGAAAATCGCGGGGGGACGATGGTCGATGTGGCGGTCTGCAGGCGGCATGGGCGGATTGTACGGTCCCGCGCAAAGCGTGCCCGGCACGCGCGGCCCTATAATGAACGGATTGCAATGATTCGGGGCACGACGACATGCCGAACATGATGAGGGCGCTGGTCAAGCGCGAGGCGGCCAAGGGCATCTGGATGGATGAAGTGCCGGTACCGGAATATGGTGCGAACGAAGTCCTGATCAACGTCGACAAGACCGCGATCTGCGGCACCGACCTGCACATCTACAACTGGGACGAGTGGGCGCAACGCGTCATCAAGCCGGGCCTCGTGATCGGGCATGAATTCGTCGGCAGGATCGCCGCGGTGGGCGACGAGGTACGCGGCTACCGGGTGGGCCAGCGGGTCTCGGCCGAGGGCCACATCACCTGCGGCATGTGCCGCAACTGCCGCGCCGGCCGCCCGCACTTGTGCCCCAACACCGTCGGCATTGGTGTCAATCGCAACGGCGCCTTCGCGGAATACGTCACGATGCCGGCCACCAATCTGTGGCCGATCCCGGACCAGATCCCGTCTTCGCTGGCCGCGTTCTTCGATCCGTACGGCAATGCCACGCACTGCGCGCTGGAATATGACCTCGTCGGCGAGGACGTGCTGATCACCGGCGCCGGGCCGATCGGCATGATTGCAGCCGGCATCGCACGCCACGTCGGCGCGCGCAACGTCGTCGTCACCGATGTCAACGACTACCGACTGAAGCTGGCCGCCGACATGGGCGCCACCAGGGTCGTCAACGTGTCGAACCAATCCCTGCGCGAGGTGCTGTCGGAGCTGCAAATGGAGGGCTTCGACGTCGGGCTGGAGATGAGCGGCAACATCCACGCCTTCAACGACATGCTGGAAGTGATGTACCACGGCGGCAAGGTCGCGCTGCTCGGCATCCTGCCCAACGGCGCCGGCATCGACTGGGACAAGGTGATCTTCAAGGGCCTCACGCTGCACGGCATCTACGGGCGGCGCATGTACGAGACCTGGTACAAGATGACCCAGATGCTGCTGTCGGGCTTTCCGCTGCAGAAGGTGCTGACCCACCAGCTTGCCGTCGATGATTTCCAGCAGGGTTTCGACCTGATGGCGTCGGGCGAATGCGGCAAGGTGGTGTGTAGCTGGAATTAGCCGGGAATCGGGAATGGGGAAAAGCCTTACGCGACCATTTGTCGTCATTCCGGGGCCACCCGCGCTGTTTGCGGGTGGAACCCGACTGCGAAGGCAGGATGCCGGAGCGAACATGGGCGCAGCCGATGGCCCGAAGGTCGAGCTACAGGGATGTAGCGAGTCAATCCATTGTGATTTGCTCGAATGGCGGCAAAAGCAAAATGGATCCCGGCGTTCGCCGGGATGACGAGCACGAAACATTGTCATTCGGGGCACCACCATGACCTACGCAGCCCAACAACGCCTCCGCGAAGAACTCGACGCCATCCGCGACTCGGGCCTCTACAAGGACGAGCGGATCATCACCTCCCCGCAGTCGGCCGAGATCACCCTTGCCGATGGCCGCCGCGTGCTGAACTTCTGCGCCAACAATTATCTCGGCCTGGCCGACCATCCCCGCCTGATCGAAGCCGCGAAAAAAGCGCTCGACACGCATGGCTTCGGCGTGGCCTCGGTACGCTTCATCTGCGGCACCCAGGACCTGCACAAGCAACTTGAATCGGACATCGCGAAATTCTTCGGCACCGACGACTCGATCCTGTACGCCGCCTGCTTCGACGCCAACGGCGGCCTGTTCGAGCCATTGCTGGGCGAGGACGACGCGATCATTTCCGACGCGCTGAACCACGCCTCGATCATCGACGGCATCCGGCTGTGCAAGGCCAGGCGTTACCGTTATGCCAACGGCGACGTGGCGGACCTGGAAAAGCAGTTGCAAGCCGCCGATGCCGCCGGCGCGCGCACCAAGCTGATCACCAGCGACGGCGTGTTCTCGATGGACGGCGTGGTCGCGCCGCTCGACAGGATCACGGCGCTGGCGAAAAAATACAACGCGCTGGTGCACATCGACGAATGCCACGCTACCGGTTTCATTGGCAAGACCGGGCGCGGTTCGGCCGAAATCCATGGGGTGATGGACCGGATCGACATCTTCACCGGCACGCTCGGCAAGGCGCTGGGCGGTGCGGTCGGCGGCTTCACCACGGGCCGGCGTGAAATCATCGACATGTTGCGGCAGCGCTCGCGGCCGTACCTGTTCTCGAACTCGCTGCCACCGGCACTGGTCGCCGCATCGATCGAAGTACTGAAGATGCTGGACGAGGCCGGCGAACTGCGCGAAAAGCTGGTGGAAAACACTGGGTATTTCCGCGATGCGATGACCAAGGCCGGCTTCGAGATCAAGCCCGGCAACCACCCGATCGTGCCGGTGATGACCCACGACGCCAAGCTGGCGCAGGCGCTCGCCGCCGGCCTGCTGGAGGAAGGCATCTACGCGATCGGTTTCTTCTTCCCGGTGGTGCCACAAGGCCAGGCGCGGATACGCACCCAGATGTGCGCCGCGCATACCCGCGAACATCTCGACCGGGCAATCGCGGCGTTCACCAAGGTTGGGCGGCAGGTTGGCTTGCTGACGGCTTGAGACCGTAGGTTGGGCTGACTCCGGGCTTCGCTCGGAGGAAGCCCAACATTGGTACGCGACCGCAATGTTGGGCTTCTCCCGGATGGAGCCCGGGATCAGCCCAACCTACGCTCTACTTCTTCTTTTGCAACTCGATCTTGCCGATCGCCCACAAATCATCGCGCGGATCGCCGGTGGCGAAGATGCAGAGATCGTGTTCGCCCGTCGTCGGCGGAATCGTGGCGGTCAGCGT
>DASUKQ010000027.1:0-5744 GCA_036278635.1 Rhodanobacteraceae bacterium | reverse complement strand
ACCGAGGTCGGGCTGGTCACCCTGATCGGCCTGATCAGCAAGCACGGGATCCTGATCGTGCAGTTCGCCAACGATGCGCAGCGACTGCAGGGCCTGAGCAAGCGCGAGGCGATCGAGGAGGCCGCGGCGGTGCGATTGCGCCCGATCCTCATGACCACCTTCGCGATGGTGCTGGGCGTCGTGCCGCTGGTGATCGCCGCCGGCGCCGGTGCGGCCGGCCGCCACAGCATCGGCCTGGTGATCTTCACCGGCATCTCGATCGGGACCCTGTTCACGCTGTTCGTGGTGCCCGCGATGTACCTGGTGCTCGGTCAGGACCACCACGCGAAGCGTGTCGCCGACGAGGGGCCTGGCGGCGACGTCGACGCGTTGCCGCCGCCCGAACCGCAGACATGATTTGCGGTCGCCTGCGCGCAGGCGACCGGACGACAGTGCCATCCATCGATCGTGTCTGCGGCGCGCGGCGCCACGGTGGAGGGTGTTATCGTGCACGCTTTCCTGTTTGCGCCGGGGCCTTTCGATGCGGACGATTCGCCATTGCCGGGTTTGCCTGCTCACGATCCTTGCGCTGGCGCTGGCGAGCGCGCCGGTCTTTGCAAGGGACTCGCTGCCACCCGATCTCGCGACGAAGATCGACAAGATCGCCACCGATGCGCTTGCGAAAAGCGGGGTGCCCAGCGCGTCGATCGCGGTGGTGCGCGATGGCAAGCTCGCGTACGCCAGGGCTTACGGTCACGCGCGGCTCGATCCGGAAACACCGGCGACGCCGGCGATGCGCTACAGCATCGGGTCTATCAGCAAGGAATTCACCGCTGCGGCACTCCTGATGCTGCAGCAGCGGGGCCGCCTGGACCTCGACGACCCGATCGCGAAATTCTTCCCCGACCTCACCGACGCCGGGCACATCACGGTCCGGCAGATCCTGTCGCACACTTCCGGCTACCAGGATTTCTGGCCGCAGGATTACCTGATGCCCATGATGAGGCAGCCGACCACGCTGGCGCACATCATGGATGTGTGGGCGAAGAAGCCGCTGGACTTCGCGCCGGGCTCGAAGTGGCAGTACAGCAACACCGGCTACACCATCGCCGGCGCCATCGTGCAGAAGCTCACCGGGCAGGCGCCGTTCGAATTCCTGCAGCAACACGTGTTTCCCGAACTCGGCATCACCGACGCCTACGACACCAACCTGCAGGCGTTGCCGGCCGGCGACGCCCGCGGGTATTCGCGCTTCGCGCTGGGCCCGTTGCGCCCGTCTCCCAAGGAGGGCGCGGGCTGGATGTTCGGTGCGGGCGAACTGGCCCTGACCGCCAGCGACCTCGCCAGGTGGGACGTTGCGATGATCGACCGGAAGCTGCTCCAGCCGGCCTCGTGGCGGCAGCTTGAAACCGAGGTGCTGCTCGACAACGGACTCGGCTCGGGTTATGGCCTGGGGGTCGACGTGGGTTCGCTGGAAGGCCACCGGATGATCTCGCATTCCGGCGAGGTCGTGGGCTTCACCGCCGGCAACTACGTGTTCCCGGACGCAAGGATCGCGGTGGTGGTATTGACCAACCAGGACGCGGTCGGCACCTTCGGCGTGATCGGCAAGGCCATCGCCAGGGCGCTTTTCGCGGTGCACGATCCGGCCGCGAACAATGCACTGGCGCAGGCCAGGGCGATCTTCGCCGACCTCCAGCACGGCAGGATCGACCGCAACCTGTTCAGCGCCAATGCCAACAGTTATTTCGACGCGACCGCATTGCATGATTACCGGACCAGCCTCGCGCCGCTCGGCACACCCTCGTCGTTCACGATCCGCAACGCGCGCCAACGCGGCGGCATGCAGATGCGTGGCTACACGGTCACGTTCCCGCGCACCAAGCTCTCGATCACGTCCTACACCTTGCCGAACGGCAAGCTCGAACAATTCATCGTGGCGTCGGCCGAATGATCGCGACCCCGGCGTCCGCGGACAGCACGCGGTTTTCGTACCCGGCGCCCGTGTACTAACGTTCCAGTCAGCCACCGTTGACTAGACTCGCGCGGACCTGTTTCGGCGCACGCCACCATGCCGTCCCGTCCCAATCCCCTCGGGCGCAAGACCGACTCCCCGTCTGCCGTCTATCCACCGGTACTGTTTCCGATTGCGCGCGCCGATGCCCGCAAGCCACTTGGCGTTGCGGCCGACGCGCTGCCCTTCACCGGCGCCGACATCTGGAACGCGTGGGAGTTTTCCTGGCTCGATGCACGCGGCATGCCGCGCGTCGCGGTGCTCGAACTGCGGGTACCTTGTGATTCGCCCAACCTGGTCGAATCCAAATCGGTGAAGTTGTACCTGGGCGGCTATGCGATGGCCCGTTTTGACGACGTGCACGCCGTGCGCGGGCGGATCGCCGACGACATTTCCGCGCGGGTCGGGGCGCCGGTCGAAGCGACACTGTTCGAGGCGCCCGATTTCGGGCGGCTCGCTGTCGCGGATTTCGCCGGCGAATCGCTGGACGATCTGCAGATCGAGATTGCGGAGTACGGGCCGCCCCATGCCGATCACTTGCGCGCCAGGACCCGCGCGCGCGCGGTCGAGGAGTCCGTGGTCACCCGCCTGTTTCGTTCGCAGTGCCCGGTCACGGGCCAACCCGACTGGGCCAGCGTGCAGGTTCGTTACCGTGGCGTGCCGATCGACCACGCGGGTCTGCTGCGCTACCTTGTCTCCTACCGCGAGCACGCGGACTTCCACGAGGCGTGCGTCGAGCGCATGTTCACCGACATCCAGCAACGATGCCGGCCAGCCGCCCTGCTCGTCTACGCGCGCTTCCTGCGCCGCGGCGGCATCGACATCAATCCGTGGCGAGCGACGCCGGGTTTCGCGGCGACGCTTGCCAACCTGCGCGACAGCCGGCAATAGCGCGCGGCCTGCTGGCTGGTCACCCCCGCGGCATCCACCGCGGGTGGACGCGACCATCAACATTGCGCTACCCCGTTCGTTTCCACAGTGCGACCTGTGAACGCGCGTCGCGCCGGAGTATGCTCAAGCGTTCGCAATTGCGACGCGGGAGACGACCATGCAACACCAACACGATTACCTGATCCTCGGCGCCGGCATGTCCGGCGAGGCTGCCGGGCAGGCACTGCGCGAAGCCGACGCCAATGCGACGATCGGCATGCTCGGGGAGGAATCGTTTCCGCCGTACGATCGACCGCCGCTGACCAAGAAGCTGTGGAAGGGCGGCAAGGAAGACGACATCTGGCGCCCGGTCGACAAGGCGCGCGCGGAGGTTTCGCTGGGGCACCGCGCCACGCGGATCGACCGCGCTGCGCACACGGTGCACGACGACCGGGGCGATACCTGGCAATACGGAAAGCTGCTGATCGCGACCGGTGGCACCCCGCGCCGGTTCCCGTCCGGCGGGGAAGGCTTCATCTACTACCGCACCTTCGACGACTACAAAAAGCTGCGCCAGGCCGTCCATCCCGGCGCGCGGATCGCGGTCATCGGCGGCGGCTTCATCGGCAGCGAGATCGCCGCGGCGATGGCGATGAACGAGTGCAAGGTCACGATGCTGTTTCCCGAAGACGCGATCGGCGCGCGTGTGTATCCCGCATCGCTGGCCGACTCGGTCACTGCGTACTACCGGGAGAAGGGCGTGGACGTGCGCGCGGGCGCGCGCGTCGAGGGCGGCAAGCCGGTCGGACAGGGTACGGAACTGAAGCTGGCCGACGGCAGCACGCTCGCCGCCGACGCGGTCGTCGCGGGCCTCGGCATCACGCCGAACGTGCAGCTCGCCGAACAGGCCGGCCTCGAAGTCGACAATGGCATCGTCGTCAACGACCACCTGCAGACCTCCGACCCGGACATCTACGCCGCGGGCGATGTCGCCGCGTTCCCCGCGCCCGCGCTCGGCCGTCGCTTGCGCGTCGAGCACGAGGACGCCGCCAACACGATGGGTGCGCGCGCCGGCAAGTGCATGGCCGGGCAGGACGCGCCCTACGACGAATTGCCGTATTTCTATTCCGACCTGTTCGACCTCGGTTACGAAGCCGTCGGCACGCTCGATTCGCGCCTCGAAACCGTCGAGCAGTGGGTCACGCCGTTTCGCAAGGGCGTGGTGTATTACCTCGACGCCGGTCGCGTGCGCGGCGTGCTGCTGTGGAACACCTGGGATCAGGTCGGCGCCGCGCGCGCCTTGATCGCTTCGCCCGGCCCGTTCGACGCCGAAACCGTGCGCGGGCGGTTGCCGGTGGCGGGGTGATGGATTGCGGGTCGGCCTGTGTCGCGCAAAACGCGAACCCGCGGCCGGTGTCGGCGCGGCAGTGGGCAATCGGGACCCGGCAATGTCGTCGGTGGACTCGTCGCGGTGATGAATGCGTTCCGCGAGGCACGGCGACCCGCTGATTCAGACGTCCCGCCCGGCGCAAACCCGCACGGGCAACGGGACCTCCAGGTTCACACTCGGTGCTCCGGGGCGTCAGCCGCCTACCAGCTGCAACCGCACGACGCGCCCGCATTCCCGTGGACGCTCCTTGTAACGCTGGGCTTCCAGGTCTTCAAGCAGGACGTCCCACGCGTCCAGTCCCAGCCATGACGGCCTGAGGCTTTCCAGAGTGTCCTGGTCGCGACGATGCCGCAGGCGCGCCAATTGGTCGAGCACGTACTCGGTTTGCCTGGCGTCGATCCCCGTATCCATCGCTACCCCCTCTGCCGCGTTGGCGTGCATATGGACATTCACATGCAACAGCCGTGCCAGAGCGGGGTTTTTCTGCGTGTGCCGGGCCCGGAGCACGGAGGTCTTCGACGCCGGGGAGACCCGCGCGAGCGCTACGTCAGCGCCTGGCTTGGAGTTTCAACAACCGGCCGCCGCTGCCATCCTCCAGCAGCCACAACCCGCCGTCCGGGCCCTGCACGACTTCGCGGACGCGCTCGCCCATGTCGTAGCGGGCCACTTCGCGGGCGCTGTCGCCATCGAGGGCGACGCGCACCAGCGATTGCGACGACAGACCGCTGATGAGCGCGTTGCCACGCCACGCCGGGAAATCGTCACCGCTGTAAATGACCAGGCTGGACGGCGAAATCACCGGGGTCCAGCTCAGCCTGGGCGCGACGAATTCCGGGTGCGTGTCGTGGTCGGGGATGGGGCGACCGTCGTAGTGGTTGCCGTTGGAGACGATGGGGTAGCCGTAGTTGGCGCCGCGGTCGATCACGTTCAGTTCGTCACCGCCGCACGGACCCATCTCGACTTCCCACAGCCGGCCATCGGCGTCGAAGGCCAGGCCCAGCACATTGCGGTGACCCAGCGACCAGATCTGTGCGGTGGTGCCGTCTTGCGCGGCGAACGGGTTGCCGGCAGCCGGCGTGCCATCGTCGTTGAGGCGCAGCACCTTGCCGAGGTTGCTGGCCATGTCCTGCGCCGGGTCGAACTTCTGCCGTTCGCTGGAGCTGAGCCACAGCTTGCCGTCGGCGCCGAACAGGATGCGTCCGCCGTAGTGGCCGCGGCCGGTCACCTTCGGCACCTGGCGCCAGATCACCTCGAGGTCGGACAGCGTGCCACCGCCCTGGTCGTCGAGGGCCAGGTGCGCGCGCGCCAGGGCGCCGCCGCGGATGTTGCCGTCGCCCTTCTGAGCATAGCTCAGGCAGATCAGGCCGTTTTCGGCGAACTGCGGATGCAGGGCCACATCGGCGAGGCCTCCCTGGCCGCCGTAATCGACCACCGGCACGCCGGCGACGTCGCCGACATGCCCGTTGCTCGGGTCGACCAGTTTCAGCGCGC
>DASUKQ010000026.1:0-21782 GCA_036278635.1 Rhodanobacteraceae bacterium | reverse complement strand
TAGGCATTTGCATCAATACGAGAAGACTTGACCTTGACCTTTCAGGCATGCTCCCGCCCCTGCGTGGTCAGAAGCCGGGGTCGTCTCGATCAGCGGCTGGCGACCGGTCGCAGGACCAGCGGCGGAGCCGGCAATCGTGATCCGGCGTAGGCCTTCACGTCGCCGAAGCGGCGACGCTGTTCCCAGTCGTCGCGCGCACTGCGTATTTCTTCGGCATTGCGCGCCACGAAGTTCCACCACATGACAATGGACTCCCCGAAGGGTGCGCCGCCGATCAGCACGGCGCGGGCTGGCGCGCTGCTCACCAGTTGGAGCCCGCTGCGTTCGGAGCCGAGGTAATGCAATGCGCCGGGACCGAGCCGGGTTCCGTCGAGCGTGGCCTGGCCGTCGATGACGACGAGCGCGTGTTCCCATTCGGGATTCAGCGGCAAACGCAGCGTGCCATGGGCGCCAAGCACCAGGTCCGCGGCTACCAGCGGTGAGTACGATCGCGCACCGCTTCGCGCTCCATCCAGCTCCCCCATGAACACCTGCGCGCGCCCGCCACCCGGTTCCAGAACCGGCAGTTCCGCGTAGTGATCGAAACCCGGCTCGCGATGCCGTTGGGACTCCGGCAGAGCCACCCAGAGCTGCAACCCGTGCAGTCGTCCCGAATGTTGCGGTGGGGTCTCCTCGGAATGGGCGATGCCGTTGCCGGCGGTCATCAGGTTCATCTGGCCCGGTCGCACGATGCCCCGAAAGCCCATGCTGTCGTTGTGCAGTGCCTCTCCCTCGAACAACCACGACACGGTTTGCAGTCCGATGTGCGGATGCGGTGCAACATCCATCGCCTTGCGTCCGGCAAACTCCAGCGGACCGTAATGATCGAAGAAGCACCAGGGGCCCACCAGACGGCGCTGGCGGACGGGCAGCACACGCTCCACCGTCAGGCCGGCACCGAGATCGGCAAGTCGCGCGGGGTAATCGAGGATTTCCGGTACTTCATCGGGGTGCGGTTCGCAGCGTTCCGGTTCGGTGTTCGGCAGAAGGTTGCTCATGATGGTTCTCGACGATCGCTGCCAGGATGTCGACGGCCGGGTTGCCTCGTGCACGTCTTCATTTCGCCTGGAAACAAGGTCCGACCACGGGTCCCGCTGCCCCGCCTTTCATTGTGTCACCGATCGTCCCGACTCCGACATGCAGCGCTGGCGACGCACGTGTCATCGCTTTCAACCTCTGCGGCGCGTTCCGCCGGTACGCCCGCGCACTTCGGGGATTTCTGCCAGGCGATGCGCGGCGTTCACCAGCCCCACGTGCGAGAACGCCTGGGGGAAATTGCCGCGCAGGCATTTTTCATGCGGATCGTATTCCTCCGAGAGCAGTCCCACGTCATTGCGCACGCCCAGCAGGCGTCGGAACATTTCGAGCGCTTCGTCCTTGCGGCCGAGCATGGCCAGGACCTCGACCATCCAGAAGGAACACACCAGGAATGATCCTTCGTCGGGTATGTCGCCGTCGTCGTCGGAATAGCGCCAGACGAAGCCGTCGCGGCACAGGTGTTTCCGGATCGCGTCGAGCGTGCCCAGCATGCGTGGATCGTCGGCCGCGAGAAACCCGACGATCGGCATGCGTAGTGCCGCTGCGTCCAGCGCGCGGCTTCCATAACGCTGCAGGAAGGTATTTCGCTCCTTGTCGAATCCGTTTTTGCACACGTGCGCGTGGATGCGGTTGGCCAATGCGCGCCAGCGGGGCGCGTCCCCCTCGAACGCGGAGTTTTCGATCAGCCGTGCAACGCGGTCCACGGCCACCCACACCATGACCTGCGAATGCGTATAGGTCGCGATGTGTTGGCCAAGCTCCCAGATGCCGGCACCGGATTTCTGCCAGTGGTCCTCCAGATACTCGACCATGCGTATCTGTTCGTCGAAGTCGTCCTGTTGCATCTCCAGACCATGCCGGTGCGCGACGTGCACGCCGTTGATGACTTCGCCGTAGCCGTCCATCTGGGTCTGGCGCCAGGCCTTGTTGCCGACGAACACGGGCTGGCTGTTCTGGAAGCCGCCCAGGTGATCCAGGCTCTGCTGGGTGATGCGACAGGCGCCGTCGACCCTGTACACCGGTTGCAGATGCGCGGGGTCGCCGGCGGTGGTGCGTATCAACCAATCCCTCCACATGCGTGCTTCTTCTTGATAGCCGGAATGGATCATCGCGTAGAGCGTGAATGTCGCATCGCGCAACCATGTGTAGCGATAGTCATAGTTCTTGACCCCACCGGGCACCTCCGGCAGGCCGAGCGTCGGAGCGCCGACCATGCCCCCGGTGCGATCGTCGGTCAGCGCCTTCAATGTCAGCAGCGAACGCAGGACCTCGTCGTGCCATGCATGCGACTCCTTGTAACGGCTGCTCCAGTCGCGCCAGAATTTTTCGGTCTGTTGCAGCGCCTGCACGGCGTCACGGGAGTCCGGTTGCGCGCGTGTCGAATCATTCCGGGTCAGCACGAATGCCATGCGCTCGCCTTTGCCCACCGTAAAACGCGCGCACCATGCATCGTCGTTCTGTTGCAGTTCGACCGGCGTGTGCAATTGGAGTGAATCCTGCCCGGCAGCAATTCGCGCACCGTATTCGCAACGTCTGGACCATGGTCGGATGCGTCCATAGTCGAAGCGGAATTTCGCCAGCATCCGCATCGGCACCCTGCCCCGGCGGCCTTCGACGATGCGTACCACGTCGATGGCTTCGCTGTCCTTGCGCGCCAGTGCGACAAAATCGATCAGGGCGGCTTCACCGCCGCCGGTGCCAAACACCGTTTCCAGAACCATCGTCGGCCCGCGATAGGCGCGGCGTACGGATGTCGGCTGCGATCGTGGAGCGATCGACCAGCAGCCGTTGTCGGAGGTTCCGACCAACGCCGCGCAACATGCGGGCGAATCGAACCGCGGGAGACACAGCCAGTCGAGCGAACCATTGCGGTTGACCAGTGCCGCGGTGCGCATGTTCCCGATCAGCGCGTAGTCCTCGATACGGCAATCCATGGAACGTCCTCCGCCTGCACGCCGTGCGTCTGCGGATCGCCCGACCAGTCCAACGATTCGCGGATCATGGCCTCGTGATGTTCGGCGTGCCGTCGTGCGAGGTCAAAAAAAGGGACCGATCGCAATGGACCGGTCCCCGCGGCACTTCCAGGTTGTGCACGCGACTTGCCCACATCCATTCCCTGGATTACTTCTCGCCCTGCACTTTCGATTGCAACTGCTGCGCAAGCTGAAGGTGTTCCTTCAGCGTGGGCAATGCCTGCGACGCGAAGTCCCGCAATTGCTGCGTGGACGCGCCGTTGGAGGCACTCTCGAACAACGAGACAGCTTGTTGATGATCCTTCACCATCGTGTCGGCGTAGGCCTTGTCGAAATCGTGGCCATTTTTGGACTCCAGCGACGCCACCGTTTGCTGCTGCTCGTCGTTCAGGTCGGACGGAAGCGGTTGCGAACCCGATTGGACCGCTTCTTTCAATTTGTTGTCGATGGACGTGTGGTCCTGCTTCATCTTGCGCGCGAATGATTCGACGTCCGCGTCGTGGCTGTGCGACAGGGCAAGATCGGCGAGCTTGATTTCAAGCATCCCTCCGCGCGCGGCCTTGGCGGCGAAGTTTCCCGTGCTGGCCGCAGCCGACGTCGACGCGGTGGCGGGCGCCATCGACGTCGTGCCATGCGCCATCGTGGTGCCGGCATTGCCGGCGGGCGGGTACGCCGGCGTGTTGAGTGGAGACGCGGGTGGCGTGGCGGACGGTGCGGGGGCCGCGGTCGAGCCGGTCGCGGGATTGTTGTAATTGCCCTGCCCGTTCTGCGAACAACCCGCTGCCATCAGGATGGCGACGGCGAGGACGGACGGGATGGCGAGGCGCTGAGCGACGAACTTTGACATGGTCGGATTCCTTCCGCGTTGCACGGGTGGACGTGCGTCAATGCACTGCGACGGCAAGGCTGCCACGTTCGCGGTGAATGTCGGGTGATCGAATTGCGATGATCCGGTTTGCGGCGAATCTGGCGGACACGACGCGATCCGCACGATGCCGGCACCGCCGCCCCGTGAGCCGGATCCCGGCGCAACCGACCCCACGCAGCCTTCCCAACCCGCAACTGAACGGAAACCGACCGCGCGGCACAACGTGGCAAATGGCGATCACGGGACTCCCTTCTGCTGCCTGATCTGGTTGCGTACTTTTGCAACGTCGCCTTCGGACACGGCGCCCGCGTGATTGCCCCATGCGTTGCGGATGTAGGAAACCACGGCGGCGACCTGTGCGTCGTCGAGCTTGGCCTTGAACGCCGGCATCTCGAGTCCGGTCGGCTTTGCGGGCGTAGCGGGAATTGCCGCGCCGTCGAGCACGATGCGAACCACGGTTTCCGCGTGCTGGGCCTGCACGGCAGCGCTGCCCTTCAATGGTGGAAACGCGCCCGTTTGACCCTGGCCATGTTCCATGTGGCAGCCGGTGCAATCGTCGGTGTAGACAGCGCCGCCGCGTTCCATGATGCCGGTGTCGGCAACCGGACCGGCATCGGGTTCCACGCGCGGCAGGTCCTTGAGGTAGGTCGCAATCGCGGTGAGGTCGGCGTGGGTCAAATATTGCGTATCGTCGCTGACCACCTCGGCCATCGGGCCCGCGGCGGACGATTTGTCGTTTGAACCGGTCTTGAGATATTCAACGATCTCCGCGGCAGTCCAGTTCCCGAGGCCATCCCGCAGCCCACCGGCAAGATTGGGAGCGAAGGCGTTCTCGCCGAAGCCGCCCTGCAGCGCCACGCTCTTTTTGGTCGCGCCGGCAAAGTTCTTGGCGGTATGGCAGGCGCCGCAGTGCTCCAGGCCGCGCACCAGATACGCGCCGCGGTTCCACTGCGCGGATCGGTGCGGGTCGCCGACGAAGGTCCCTTCATCGAAGTAGAGCTTGTTCCAGATTGCCAACCCGCTGCGCATCGAAAACGGCCAGGGCAATGCCGGCTTGCGGTTGAGTTGCCGCACGGGCTTGACCGTGTCGAGATAGGCCTTGATCGCCTTCACGTCATCGGCGGTGACCTTGGTGTACCACGGATACGGGAATCCCGGGTACAGATGGTTGCCCTGCCGATCGATCCCACTGTGCATCGCGCGGTAGAAATCCTGAAGCGTCCATTTGCCGATGCCGGTGGCCCGGTCGGGCGTGATGTTGGTCGAGTACAGGTCGCCAAACGGAGTCGGCACCACGCGGCCGCCCGCGAACGGCTTGCCGTTTGGAGCGGTATGGCAGGCGGCGCAGTCGCCGGCCCGGGCCAGGTATCGGCCGCGTTCGAGGGTGGCGTGGCCCGGTTGGGATCGGGTGGACAGCGGCGTCGACAGCGGCGGATCGGCCGCGGCCAGCGTTGCAAGTCCCAATACCAGTGCCGCCCCGACAGCCACCCTGCGGTACATCGCCACTTCCTCCGTGTCACGCCTGCACCAGCGGTCCGGGATGCTTCAGATACCGGTTCCTGATCGCGTCGGCTGCCCAATAAGCCAGTGCGCCGACCGTGCCGGTCGGGTTGTAGCCCGCGTTCTGCGGAAACACGCTGCTGCCCATCACGAACAGGTTCGGCACATCCCAGCTTTGCAGATAGCGGTTGACCACGCTGGTCTTCGGATCGTTGCCCATCGCGGCGCCCCCGGTGTTGTGCGTGGTCTGGTACGGCACGATCGAATAGTGGCCCTTGCGCGGCTTGGCGTGGTACGAGCGCGGCTTCATTGCCTTCGCGATCAACGCAGCCTTGTCGGTGAGGAAATCCGACATCATGTGTTCGTTCTTGTGGAAGTCGAACGTCATTCGCAGCAGCGGGTTGCCGTATTCGTCCTTCCACGTCGGGTCGAGGTCCAGATAGGCATCGCGGTAACTCATCACGCTGCCGTGGGTCGCGATACTGCACGCCTTCAGATAATTTTCCTGCATGCCCTTTTTCCAGCCGGCACCCCATTTGGGCGTGTCCTCGGGCAGGTAGTGCTGCAGGATCGGCCGGCCGCCGGTCGTCCACAGTGCGATGTAGCCGCCACCGACGAAGCCGTGCGGCGCGTGGTCGAAGTTGTCGCCATTGAAATCGTCGATGGCCTGGCCCAGCGCGCCGGCACCCATGAAGGGATTGAGAATCTCATCCATGAATACGTCGACCGACGAGGTGATCTGGTAGGCGTAATTGCGTCCGACCACACCGGTATTGGCAACCGGGTCGTAGGGCTGGCCGATTTTCGAGAGCAGCAACAGATGCACGTTGTGCTGGGCGAACGCACAGGTGATCACCATTTGCGCCGGCTGCTCGAACTCGCGCCCCTGCAAGTCGACGTAGTTGACGCCGGTGGCGCGTTTGCCGGTCGAATCGAGATTGATGCGGGTGACCTCGCACTGGGTGCGACAGGAAAAATTGCTCTTCTTCAACAGCACCGGAAAGATCGTCGTCTGGGGACTGGCCTTGGAGTAGTTGCCGCACCCGAACCACTCGCAGAAGCCGCAATACGTGCACGCCCCCATCTGCACGCCGTAGATATTCTTGTACGGACGCGACGTGTTCGATGCCGGGCACGGGAACGGCTTGAAACCGGCCTCCTTCGCGGCTTTCTCGAAGAGCACCGTGGGATAGCTGCGCTTCAGGGGCGGGTTGGGATAGCCGCGCTGGCGTGGACCCTCGAACGGATTGCCGCCCGGCTGGACCACGCCCTTGATGTTGCCGGCCTGCCCTGAAACGCCATTGAGGTAATCGAACCTGTCGTAGAACGGCTCGAGTTCGTCGTAGGTGACTCCCCAATCCTGGATCGTCATGCCCTCGGGGATGAACTTCTTGCCGTAGCGTTGTTCGGTGTGCGTCCGGATCACGAAATCGGTCGGCAGGAAGCGCCAGTGCTGTCCGTTCCAGTGCACCGCCGCGCCACCGACGCCGGACGCCGGCAGGAACGAGCCCAGGTGCCGCATCGGCAGCGCCCGCTGGTCCATCGAGTTTCGAAACGTCAGCGTTTCGCGCTTGGGTTCCTCGAAAAGTCCGTGGCGAACCGCGTATTTCAATTCGTCCTGGATGGTGGCCGTGGACCAATCCGGCACCGTGTCGCGGAACGCGCCGCGCTCCAGCGCCAGCACCTGCAAGCCCGAGTCGGTGAGCTCCTGCGCCAGGATCGAAGCGGTCAGACCAAAGCCGACGAGAACCACGTCCACTTCCTTGAGCCGGGTCGCCATCGTTCAAGCCTCGCTTCAGTTTCCGTTCCCGGGCGAATGTCCGCGGCCCTTCAAGCCGACCGTCGGCATGGCATACGGTTTGCCGTAGCGCTCGATTTCCTCGACGTAGTTGTAACGCGGACCGGGAAAGCCGATCAGCTTCCAGCCCGCGAAATCGCGGTTGCCGCCGTACATCGGGTCGGCGAGAAATCCCTGCTGGACATTGCCCCACAACATCTGGAAAAACTGCCTGGCGGATGTATCCGGCAAATCGATGTCGCCGGATTCCAGGCCATGCAGCACGGCATCCTGCTGGTCCGGCGAGAGCGCCTCGTAGTGCTTGCCGTACTTGTGCCGGCAATGGCCCTGGATGTCGCGGATCGCCGTGCGATACATCTGCGCCGGCGCAAGTTTCGATTGCCAGCCCTGCCCTGCATTGCCGGTCGGCCACGGACCGCGCATGTACCAGGTTTCCGCCATGCCGTACGGACCGCTCAACTGGCGGTCGATGAAGAGCGTGACCCCGGCTTCCTTCGCGCCGGGGGATTCGGAATCGCCGGGGATCAGGCGACTGATCGCCGCGTCGATGAAACGCTTTTCATCGTCATTGAGGAACAGCGGACCCGCGGCTTCGGGTGATTCGACCGAGACCTCCTTCCCGGCGCATCCCAGCAACATGGCCGCCGGCATTGCAAGCGAAACCGCCTGCAGAAAGTGGCGACGCGACTTCGAATGATCCATCACGGCTTCCTTGAATCCGACATTCCCTGCGTCGAGCACGCGAGTGCGGGTTTAATCCCCTGCACGTCAAGCTGCCGTGAAACGGTGCGGCAAGATCGGTGTCGCGATACCGGCACGCCCCGCGGGATCGCGCGTCGCGCGCAATCGTCGATTTCGAAGTCGCAGGTTCGTCGTCAACGCCACGCGGCCCGGGCCCACGTCCCGGACTCGCCGAAGCATTCCTAGTACGCCGGCGGGGCGTAGAAGGTCAGCGTTTGCAGGTTCGTCGTCCCCGTGTTGCGGATTTCGTGGGACTCGCCCTTCTCGATCAGCAGCAATGTTCCGGGATCGAGCTTCCTGTTGCGGCCATCGACGGTGGCTTCTCCGTTTCCGGCAACGACGTACAGCCATTGATCGGAACGCGGATGCGAGTTGTCGGGTCCCCCCGTCGATGCGCCACGCCGCAACGTCATCTCGGCCACCTGGCCCCTCGGCGTACTCGGAGCCAGGCGGAATCCTTCGGCAAATTGCAGGGACTTGCTGCGCATCGCGTGCTCCGCTTCGGATGTGGTCGAAAGGCCACCAACCTAGAACCGATCCACGTACTCCACGACGACGCCGAGATCGCGCGCCGCGACTTCGACCAGATCGCGTGCACGTTCGGCAGAGCCGCGATCGAGCGCGCGGATTTCCACGTCGTGGAAGTCGCTGCCGGCCGCATCGTCGGACAGTCCCGCGGAGCTCGAATCCTCGCGCATGTGATCCGCCTCGGCGCCGACTTCGACGACCCGGTCGAGGTTGTCCATCGAGCGCATCATCCCGATCAGCGCCGACACCTGTTCCCCGTTGCCGTCGAACCGGAAGCGTACCGTGCACAAATCTCCATCGGACATGATCATCATGGCATCCTCATCCTGTCGGGCCACCCAGAACTTCCAGCACGCTGCCGCTGATGTATGACGAACACACCGGCGCGGCAAGGAAAACATAGGCAGGCGAAAGCTCCTCGGGTTGCGCAGCGCGGCCCATCGCACTGTCCTGCCCGAATTCGGCGACCTCTTCGGCCGGACGATCGGCGGGATTGAACGGGGTCCACACCGGCCCCGGCGCCACTGCGTTGACGCGGATTCCGCGCGGGAGAAGGTTCTTGGCGAGCGAGCGGGTGAACGCATGGATTGCACCCTTGGTCGCCGAATAATCCAGCAAGCCACCGGAGCCGAACAACCCGGTCTCCGATCCGGTATTGACGATCGCGCTCCCCCGTTGCATGTGCGGCACCGCGGCGCGCGCCATGTGGAAGTAACCGGCAATGTTCGTCTGCAGGGTTTCCTGCAGATGTTCGTCGGTCAGGTCCTCGATGCGATCGCAATGCTCCTGGAAGCCGGCGTTGTTGACCAGCACATCCAGGTGCCCGAACTCTGCGATCGTCTTGTCCACCGCGTTGGTGCAGAATTTCGGATCCTTGACGTCGCCGGCGATCAGCAGGCAGCGCCGTCCTTCCGCTTCGACCAGCTTGCCGGTGCGCTTTGCGTCCTCGTGTTCGCTCAGGTAGGCGATCGCGACATCCGCGCCTTCGCGCGCGAAGAGGATGGCCACCGCGCGTCCAATGCCGGAATCGCCACCCGTGACCAGCGCGACGCGTCCGGCGAGCTTGCCGCTGCCACGATAGTCCGGAGCGAGGTAATGGGGTTGCTCCTCGAGTTCGTGTTCGTTGCCGGGCTTCAGGAGATGTTGGGCGGGCAGGTTGACCGGATGCGCGCGCATGCCGGCCTGGGTCGCCTTGCCCTTCCTGGTGTCGCCATCGTCATCCCTGCCCTGCCGGTCGCGTCTATCGACGCGGCGCTGGATCTCGCGCTGCCTGCGGACCGTGCCCGCCGTGTTTCCTGCCTTGGTCTTGCCCTTCCCTGCCATATTGCAACTCCCATTGGTTCGTGAAAACGTTTTCGCGGAAGCGCCTTGCGCGAAATGCCTCGCCCACGCACCGGCATGGTGGTCCGCCGATCGTTGGCGTCGCGTCAAGATGGAGTTACGCCCGGGCAGGCGTCGTGTATCGTTGGGCGCGGTTCACCCGCGGGCTGCAGGCGGAGGGCCGTGTGTAACCTGTGTGCGGTATCGAACAAAGATCGTGGCGCGTCGGGGCTATCGTCAGGAACCTGACCGAACCCTGACCGGGGGATCCTTCGATGAAGACTGCATCCCAGGCGCAGGCCCTCCCCAATGAATTGCTGGGGGCGTTGCCTGCGCGCGACTACGCGCCGCTCGCCAAGCAGCTGGAAAGGTTCGACCTTCGTGCGGGGGAGGTGTTGTACGAACCAGGACAGCTTCAAAACTGGGTCTATTTTCCGGCCGGCGCAGTGATTTCGAAGTTGTACATGATGGAAGGCGGCGGTACCGGTGCAATCGCGCTGGTCGGTATCGAAGGCGCGGTCGGCTTTTCGTTGTACATGGGCGGTCGACGGGCGCCGACCGAGGCGATGGTGCAATGTGCGGGGCCGGCCTACCGCATCAAGGGCGACTTGCTGCGTCAAGAGTTTGATACAGACGGCACCCTGCGCCAATTGATGCTGCGCTATACCGAATCGCTGTTGATCCAGTTCGGTCAAACCGCTGTCTGCAATCGGCATCATTCCGTCGACCAGCAACTGTGTCGTTGGCTGTTGATGATCCTGGATCGCCAGCGGTCCAACGAGATCATGATGACCCAGGAGCTGCTTGCCCGGATGCTTGGGGTCCGTCGCGAAGGCGTCAGCGAAGCCGCCGGCAAGTTGCGGGAAGCGGGCATCATCCACTACAGCCGCGGCCGCATCACCGTGCTGGATCGCCCGCGCCTCGAGGCACTGGCGTGCGAATGCTACGAAGCGGTACGAATCGAACTCGCGCGACTGATGCCATGGTGCGGCTGCCGCGGGTGCCAACCGGTTCGACCCGTCGATCCGATCGCCAAGCCTGCGTGGACCGCCTCCGGCCATCCTGCGATCATGACCGAAGGCGCGCAGCACCGCGGGTGATTCAGGCCGCATTGCGTGCGGCGGTGTATAGCAGCGACAGTTACCGGCGATTCGGCCGACCTCCGGTCGCACGAAGATTCCGTCCGCTTGTCGATGGCCTCGATCCACCAACAGGAGGTTGCAGTGGCGAACACGGGACGCCTGGACCCCAAACCCAACCGTTTGCTTGCCGCGCTGGAGCGGAATGATCGCGAACGGCTCGACGGCCGTCTCGAAGCCGTCGATCTGACCTTGGGCGAGGTACTGCACGAACCCTGGAAAGCGCGCCGATGGGTTTATTTCCCGGCCGGCTCGATCGTGTCGCTTTTGTACGAAACGGAAGATGGCGAGACGTGCGAGATCGCGATCGTCGGCAACGAAGGCGTCGTCGGTGCGTCGCCTTGCATGGGAGCCGGGGAAGACCCCGCCCGGGCCGTGGTGCAGAGCGCGGGGCCTGCACTTCGCATGAGGGTCGGCGACCTGCGCCGGGAATTCGAATCCGGCGGCGAAGTCCAGCGCCTCTTGCTGCGCTACATGCAGACCCTGCTCGTCCAGATTGCGCAATCGGCCGTTTGCAATCGCCACCACAGCGTCGCACAGCAGTTGTGCCGGTGGCTGCTGATGAGCATGGATCGCTTGCCGTCCAACCGCATCGTCATGACCCATCAATTGATTGCGCACATGCTGGGCGTGCGCCGCGAGGGCGTGACGGAAGCTGCGGGCAAGCTGCAGCGGGCTGGTGCAATCAGCTACCGGCGCGGCCGCATCGAGGTGCTCGACCGTGCCCGCCTGGAAGCATTGTCGTGCGAGTGCTACGGTGTCGTGCGTCGTGAATTTGCACATCTGCTGCCATGGACGTATCGTGGGTAACAAACGCCACGCGGAATTCCCGGCCTCGGCACCGCGGATCGCCCGGCCTCCAAGCCGGGCCGCCGCACCCCGCGGGACTCCGATCCCTGAATGAACAAAAACCGGATTGCCGAGCAAGTAGCAGTGGATTGCAACTGATCGGGTTGGATGTTGGCACGTGTCATGCACGGCCTGTTGGTATCCAGACAGATCCGTCCGCTCGACAGCGTAGCCCTTCATCATGCCCACGGCCGCCCAGATTCTGCCACCAGCGAAAGCCGCCGCGCGCCGCTTCACGACTCCACGGAGATCCTGCGGCAACCGCCTGGTCGACGCGCTTCCGGGGGCCGAGCGCGCGCGCATCCTGGGTGCCTGCAAACAGGTCGATCTGGCGCCCGGCAACGTCCTGTGCGAACCCGGCCATCGCATACGCCACGCATGGTTTCCGCTGCGCGGCTTCATTTCACAATCGCCCGCCGCAGGGCGCCCGCTGCGAGCCGAGGTCGGCTTGATCGGCAACGACGGCATGCTCGGGGCCGAACTGGTCCTCGGCGTGGACGAGTCGAGCCAGTTTTCGCAGTCGCTCGATGGGGGCATCGCCCTTCGGATCAGCGCGCCTGCGCTGCGTCGGGAGTTGCGGCGCGGGCGCGTCTTGCGCCGCCTGCTCCACCGCTACGTCCACGTCTTGATGATGCAGCTCGTGCAAAATGCCACCTGCATTGCCTCGCACAAGATCGAGCAACGCCTCGCGCGGCTGCTGTTGATGATGTCGAGGGACCGGGCAAGCTCGGATTCGCTGGATGTCACCCAGGTATCGCTTGCGGCCATGCTGGGAGTGCGCCGGGTAGGGGTCACCGAGGCCGCGGGGGCCCTGCAACGTGGCGGACTGATCCGTTATTCGCGGGGCCGACTTTTCGTGACCGATCGTGCCGGGCTGGAGCGCAACGCTTGCGATTGCTACCGCACCGCTTGCGCCAGCCGCCAGCGCTGGCTCGGTTGACGCGCTGACCCTCGCACCCGCGGGCTCAAGCGCTTTTCCCAAACGCCAGAATGCCCTCCCCTTCGAGGCGGAGGTCGGGGGACGGTCGGCTGTCGACCCGCGATGGCGGCAGCCACCACCTCCGGGCTTCCGCCATGCAGGGCAGTTTGGCGGTCGTTCCGACATCGCAGCCGAACAGGCGTATGGCCGTCCAGCCATCCACACGGATGCATGCGGCAGAATGCAATCTGAAACCGGATCACACCGGGAAGTCGGCTGCGGAGCGTGCTGCCGGGATCCCTCGTTTCACACCCAATTAACGGCGCCATGGGCATCCCGTTAACAATGCCTGCTGCCCGATTGGCCGCGCCGGACAAAAAAAATTTCTCCAAATGCGCGCTTCCGTACATACAGGTCTTGCGCACCGTGACATCGTCCATTTCGACAGCGATCGCCAAGGAAGCCGTCGATGGACACCATCCCCGCCAACCTGTGCACCCTGATCGAGCAGTTGGAGGACGCGCGGCAGTTTCATGGCCATGCGGCCCGGCAATCGGCCGGTGAGAGGCGCGAGCACCATCGCGCCAAATCGCAGGCCTACGCCGCGATGGTTTCGGAAATCCGGAAGTGGGAACGCCGAATCAGCGCATCGGGCGAACTGCAATACCCCGCTGCGCCCGAGGGCGGCCCCGCCCGCAGCGATCACGAGGAAAGCTACGCCGCGTTGCTGGAGCGGGTTTATCGCATGCACCGCGCAGTGGCGCCCGTCGCACACGCCATTCGAATGCGCGCAACCGGTGACGCCATGGACGGCGAGGCCAGGGACGGCCGCCGACGCGCAGGGGCGGCATGAGGAGCCGTCGATCATCTTGAATCAGGGGACAACTCGCTGGATCGGCAAAGGAGCAGCAGCCGTGAACGTTGACAAGGCCCATATCCCTCGAACGCGCCGCCCGGGCTCGGATCCCGGGTACGGTCCGGATGGACGAACCGGGGACGTGGATCGCGAAAACCTGCTCGACTTGCTTGCGGTCATCGAGGACGAACGCCGCTTCCACGCGGCAGCGGCACTGGTGGTCCGCGACCCCGCCGAACGTGATCGCTACCGTGCCATGACGCGCGAGGATACGGCGCTTCTCGCAAACATCCGGCATGGTCTGGCGTCCGTCGCGCGCCGACACCTGTCGCATCACCAACGCGCCCGCCAACTGGCCGTCTATGCGCGCCGGCTGATGGCCCGATCACACCTGCCTGGCAGTTACCGCCTGTCCTCCACTACCCATCTGCAACGAGGTGGATCATGAATTCCAGGGAATGCACCATCATTCAGAAACTGATCGCTGACCTCGACGACACCCGCCTGCTTTACACGCAGCTACGGCCCCTGCTCATCCGCCCCCACCTCAAGTTCCTGGTTGCGCGCATCACCGAGTCGCATGTGGCCATCGCGGACGAGTTGGTCGGACAGATGGACCGGACGGGGGGACTGACCGCGCGCAGGGGCGGCGGCGTCCTGGCCGGCCTCCGGGCCAAGGTCGAAAGCTGGATCGCCATTGCCAGCCTGGACATCGAGGTGGGCTGCCTCAAGCGTGTCGCCCGCCACGAAGGCCGCGTCATTCAGCGATTCCGCGAAACGCTGGAGCATGTGAAAGGGTTGAACCAGAACCTGCATCGCGAACTGTGTGAGCTCGAACGGGCCTGCCTCCGGATCGAAACGCTGTTGCGTGAGATGGAGAGGCCGTCGCTCGCGGTTGCGCGGCGCCCCGCGACGTCCACCCGCCTGTCGACGCACGAGGGTCCGCGGCCGTGAAAAAGGACGAGATCGAAGCCCAGTGGGAACAGTTGAGCGGCGAGTTCAAGGCCCGCTGGGGGAAATTGACCGACGACGACCTGAAGGTCGGGCGTGGGACCACCGAGTACCTCACCGAAAGGCTCCAGGAGCGCTACGGCATTTCCCGCAAGGAAGCGAAAAAGCAGATCGCGGCCTTCGACACCCGCAACGCGTACCCCTTCCGACCGGTGTCCAGCCTGTCGGATCCGAATACGCGGCAAACCCGCCGGAGCGACACCCGGGGATAAGAATCGGTGGCAAGGAAGCCACCGCAATGTCCGCCCTCCGCGTCTCCCCCTGGCGCATCGGCAGACACACCGGGATTCCCCCGATCCCGGCCCACTTCGAACCTTTCCACGGACGGATCGGTTCGAAGACCAACCCACCCGGCCCGCCTGTTCGACGGCCGTTCATCCCGGGAGTGACTGGTTCGATGGCCGTTCATCGTCACTCGTCACCATGGAGTTCAACGTGAGTTCCCGCCACAACCCCGTGCAACATGACCCGAAGGATCCGGACAAGAAGACACCCTTGCGGTTTCCGCCGCGGCGCCATCGGGATTCTTCCGGCGACGACGGGATACCGGTACGACGCGATCCGACGCGCGAACGTCGCGGTGACGGCGACCACCCACCACCCCCAAGGCGCTGATGCCTTGCCACCCACCTCCGACCAGGGAGTCCGCATGAAATCGCCACTCGCAGCAACCGCTTTCCTGTTCGCAGCGTCGCTGGGTCTAGCGGCATGCTCGAACAACCACAACCCGAATCCGGCCGCCGACCAGCAGCAGGCGTCGCCTGCGGCAACCTCGCCCGGCAATCCGGGCGCCGCGGATTCGAACCAGCCCGTTTCCGACACCTGGATCACCACCAAGGTCAAGACCGAGCTCGCCACCACCCAGGGCGTGCAAAGCACCGACATATCGGTCAATACCGTCAACGGCGTGGTCACGCTGACCGGCGTCCTCGACAGCGACGTTGCTGTCGACAAGGCCGTGGCCGCAGCGAGAAGCGTCGAGGGCGTCAAACAGGTCGACTCGTCCGGGCTGAAGGTCAAATGACGAACTGACGCGCGTGCCCGACCCTCCGCCGCTACGCGGCGATCCGGGACCGGCAGTGGACCCGGCTGCGGCCCGCCGTCGATCACGCAACGATCGGAACCCTCACCATCCACGACAAGGAGTCACAGCATGAAAACCGAACGCATTGCAATCGCGATTGGATCCCTCTTGATCGCTTCCGCGGGCGCCACGGCGTACGCACAACAGACGCCGCAGCAGACGCCGCAGCAAATGCCGCCGTCGGCTTCCACGGCTTACATGTCCGGCGCCAGCCATGCCAATCGTCCCATGTCCAACGACATGTCGAACAGCAGCATCACCCGTCAGGTGAAGCAGGAACTCACGTCGCATGGCGTGACGGCGACCAACGTGGATGTCAGCTTCGAAAACGGTACCGCGACCCTGACCGGCACCGTCGCCACCCAGGGCGATATCGGCAAGGCCAGGTCCGCCGCGCTGCGGGTCAAGGGCGTCAAGCACGTCGACACATCGGGCCTCCACGCCCGCGCGCAGGCCAACGACCAGGGCGGGCGCTGAGCGGAATCTTGAAACGGATATGGATCGCGTCTTCGTCGATCGTCTGGCCGAACGTCCCGATCCGTTCACGGTGATTGGAGGATTCATGGACGACGACAAAATCGAAGGATCGCTGCAGCGCCAGGGAACGGCGCCCAGGGACGACCCGGACGCCGCCGACCGCGACGCCGGATATCAGGACGGTGAACTGGACGAGCTGTATTTCGGCATCACGAGTGACGATGAGGATCCGCAACCAGGCGGATCCGGGTCCGATCAATCGGAGGACGACGATCCGGGCTCATGACGCGACCGAGGAGAGGGATCGCCCTGCAACCCTCCCCCTCCCCTGCGCGACGCGGGATGCGTCGCGAACGACGGCTTGGTTGCGCGGGACGCGCGCCAGGTCGGACGGATCGGCCAGGTCTCCCACTGGCGCCGATCCAGTTCGCTCCGGGCTCGCCAGGGATGGCCTGCCCGGGGTTTTCAAATCCGCCGCCGCGAATGGTACGGCTCGCATGGCGCTTCCGGTCCGCTCGCCGGACCTTCGAATAGAAGGAGTACCACCATGCTCTACTACGCAATCGTATTCCTGATCATCGCATTGATCGCCGGCTTCTTCGGATTCTTCGGTGTCGCCGGGCTTGCCGCCACGATCGCCAAGATCCTGTTCGTCATCTTCGTCATCCTGTTCATCGTGTCGCTGATCTTCGGACGTGGGCGACGAGTTTGATGCATGTTCCTTGAAGCGGCTGAGTGGCCGCACGTTTGATCGATCTCGTCATCCCGGAGCCGCGCAGGCTGCATCGCGCGGCAGCCCGGGATGACGGTGCAAGCAACTGAGTCTGGATGGCGGTGCTGGCTCGACTCCAGGGAGGCCCGCGAGGGCCGCGCGCAAGCTACTTGCGCGCCCGCTTCCTGGTTTTCGATGCCTTGCCAGACTTGGTCGTGGACTTCTTTTTCGCCGGCGTGCGCTTGTTCGAGTCGATGCTTTTCTTCAACAGCGACATGAAGTCCACCACGTTGGTCGTGGCATCGCCGGACGCCGTTTCGTCCTCCCGCTCGACACGGACCTGCTTGCCCTTCGAACGGACGCGCGTCTCGATGACCTTCTGGAGGCGCGAGCGGAATTCGTCCCGATAGTCCCTGGGGTTCCATTTGGAGGCCATCGAATCGACCAATGACCTGGCCATGTCCAGCTCCTTGCTGCTGATGCGGTACGAAGCCGGCTTGTCCTGCGGGAAGTCGTACTCGTCGGCAGGCACCAATTCCTGGGGAAAGCGCAGCACAAGCAGGACCAACGCGTCACCGCGTGGCAATACCATGGACAGGTATTCGCGCGTGCGGATCACCACCCGCGCGATGCCCGCAAGGCCCGCGTCGTTCAAGGTTTCGCGCAACAGCACGTAACCTTTTTCGGCCTTCCTGGTCGGCACCAGGTAGTACGGTTTCTCGAAATACTCCGGGCCAAGTTCCGTGGGATCGATGAAGGCCTCGATGTCGACGGACTCCGACGACTCCGGGGCGGCCTTCTCGAAGTCTTCCTTTTCGATCACGACGTAGTTGCCCTTGTCGTACTCGAATGCCTTCACGATGTCTTTCCAGGGAACTTCCTCGCCGGTTTCGGCGTTGACGCGCTCGTAGCGGATGGGCGACTTGTCGCGGCTGTCGAGCATCCTGAAATGCAGGTCGACGCGCCGCTCGGCGGTCATCAAGCGTATCGGAATGTTGAGGAGTCCGAACGAAATCGTGCCTGTCCAGATGGGGCGTGCCATGCTCGTTCCCTCGACGGTCTGGTCGCCCGCGCCTCGCGATGACTGCGGGAGCGAACCGGAGTTGGTGATGGTCATCGAAGTCTGCCTTGTCCAAGGTGAAACGCCCGTTACGAGTGAAAGCGTGCGCCGCGAGCCTGGTGTTCACATCATCTTCGCAACGCTGAACCGGGCCGATTGAACCACCGTCCGGCCCGCCCGCATATACATGTCATTCACCGGCCTGTGCCTAGGCTGTCATTGCGCCGGCACGGGGCTGCAGAGCCGGCGTGGTTTCCTGCTCCTCACGAGGAAGATGACCATGCCACGCGGAGACAAGTCGAGTTACACCGACAAGCAGAAACGCAAGGCCGAACACATCGAAAAGGGCTACAAGGATCGAGGTGTGTCGGAAAAGGTCGCGGAAAAGCGCGCATGGGCCACGGTGAACAAGGAAAGCGGGGGCGGCAAGAAGTCCGGCAGCGGGAAAAAGGGGAGCGGGAAATCCGCAGGGAAAAAGAGTTCCGGCGGTCGGAAGAAGTCGTCTGGTTCGAAGTCTTCCTCGAGCAAGTCGTCGACGAAGAAATCCCGGCGTTCCGGCTCGTCCTCGCGCAAGTAACACCACTTCGGCGGCGTGCAACCTACGTGGAGAACCGGAGATGACCAAGCTCGACAAGCCCGTCCGACGCGAGATCGACGTCGATGGCAGAGCCTACACGCTGACGATCGAGCCTTTGGGCATGAAGCTCGTCGAAAAGGGCCACAGGAAGGGAATCACGCTTGCCTGGAAGGATTTGTTGAATGGCGACGCGGCCATTGCGGCAGCGTTGCAGGCGTCGGTCTAGCGCCATGCGGTTGCGCGACCGAAATCACCGATGAGCCGCGAGGACTATCGACGCAAGCGCGATCTCCTGAAATCCGGGGAGCCGGACTTCGAGCGCGCGGTCGGTGATTCGCGCGCCATCTTCGTGGTGCAGTTGCACCACGCATCGAGCCGCCATTTCGACTTCAGGCTGCAGGTCGGCGACGCCCTTAAAAGCTGGGCGGTCCCCAAGGGACCCAGCTTCGATCCGAAGGTCAAGCGACTGGCCATCGAGGTCGAGGACCACCCGGTCGCCTACGCCGATTTCGAAGGCGATATCCGGGAAGGTTACGGCAAGGGGCACGTCGATCTGTTCGACCGCGGGGTCTGGTCCACGCAACAAGATGCCCGCTCGCAGCTCGCGAAGGGTCATCTGCGCTTCGAACTCTTCGGGGAAAAACTCAAGGGTGGGTGGCACCTGGTCCGCAGCCATCGCAAGCAACGCCAGCCCGCCTGGTTCCTGATCAAGGATGAAGACCGCCATGCGGGCGATCGGGAAGCCAACGACCTGCTCGACGACAAGTCGATCGAGAGTACGCGTCTTGCCGCGCGCACTCCGAAGGAACGCGCGGTGGCGCGCAAGGCCGCGGTGGCGGGCAGATCCCGCAAGCCCGCGGCCAAATCGGGGGCACGACGAGGGCGGAGGCAACGGCCCGAGCCCTCGCGACTCACCGGCGCCCGGCGCGCGCGGGCCGACCCGGGATTCTTCAAGCCCGAGCTTGCGCGCCTGCAGGACTCGCCGCCGGAGGGCGACCAGTGGTTGCACGAGGTCAAATGGGATGGCTACCGGATCCTGACGGCGATTGCCGATGGCACGATCAACCTGTGGTCGCGCAATGCGCTGTCATGGACCGACCGGCTCCCCGAAATCGTGCGCGCGATCGGCGAGATGGGGTTGGAGTCCGCGCGCTTCGACGGAGAATTGATCGCATTGCAGGACGGTCGCAGCGACTTCAACCTGTTGCAGAAGACCCTGTCCGGTGAGGCCAGCGCGCCCTTGATGTACATGCTGTTCGACCTGCCCTACCTCGAAGGGTTCGATCTGTCGCGTACGCCGCTGCTCGAACGCAAGGACCTTCTCGCGGGACTCGCCGGCAGGAATCGCGGGCGGCTCGGCTTCAGCTCGCACTGGATTGGCGAAGGCGAGCGCGTGTTTGCGCTGGCGACGGACCAGGAATTCGAAGGCATCGTGTCCAAGCGCATCGATTCCCCCTACCGCGGAGGCCGTGGCGGAGACTGGATCAAGATCAAGCGCCTGGCGAGCGACGAGTTCGCCGTCGTCGGTTACACGCCGGGCAAGGGCCAACGCGAAGGGTTTGGCGCATTGCTGCTCGCAAGGCCGGATGGCGCCGGGGGTTGGCGGTATGCGGGGCGCGTCGGCACCGGGTTCGATGACCGCGCATTGCGCAAGCTGGCGCGGGAACTGGCGGGCGGCGCCGCAAAACGTCCCGTCGTTCCGATTTCGGGGGTGGACCCGCTGTTGCGGAACGCCCGCTGGGTCGCACCGCGGATCGTGGCGGAGGTGTATTACCGGGGCATCGGCAACCATGGGCTATTGAGGCAACCTTCCTTGAAAACGATTCGGCAAGACAAGGCACCGAAAGACCTGAAGGATTCCGACCGCGGCAAAGCCCGTGCGGCGTCGAAACGCAAATCCAGCCGCGAGCGCGCGTCCTCGAAGGTCGAAATCGACATCACCCACCCGGATCGCGTCATCTATCCCGAGAACGGCGTGACCAAGCAGGCCGTGGCCGATTACTACGCGTCCGTGATGGACCGTTTCCTGCCGGGCGTCATCGATCGGCCCGTGTCGGTGCTCCGCTGCCCGGCCGGCACATCGCAAGCCTGCTTCTTCCAGAAACATGAGATCGCCGGCCTGGACCACGTGGGCGAGGTCACCCTCGAGGAAGAGTCCGGTTCGCGGGCGATCTACCTGTACCCGGAAAACGCAACCAGCGTCATCGAACTCGTCCAGTTCGGCGTGCTGGAATTCCATCCGTGGGGCGCGACCATCGCGCAGCCCGACCTCGCCGATCGCATCGTTTTCGACCTGGACCCGGGCGACGACGTGGCATGGTCGCGCGTGGTCGCCGCGGCGCGGCTGGTGCGCAAACTGCTGGACCGCATCGGGTTGGAATCGTTCGTGCGTACCACCGGCGGCAAGGGACTGCACGTGGTGCTGCCGCTCGACCCGCCCTGCCCCTGGGAACAGGTCAAGTCGTTCACGCAGGGATTCGCCAAATCGATTGCCGGGATGCATCCGATGGAGTTCGTGGCCACGTCGACCAAGCGGATCCGGCGCGGGCGGATATTCATCGATTATTTGCGCAACAGCCGCGGTGCGACCAGCATCGCGAATTATTCGTTGCGCGCCCGCAAGGGCGCGCCGGTCGCGACGCCCCTGCGATGGTCGGAACTCGGCAAGCTCGGGAGTGGCGCCGACTACGACATCCATTCGATTCAGCGCAGGCTCGCGAAACTTCGCAAGGATCCATGGTCGGGGTTCGCGACCCTCAGGCAGGACCTGGCTGCGGTCATGCAGGAACTCGACCGTTGATCGACGCAGACTTTTCGCGAAGTCGTCCGATCAGTCATCGACCGCAGTTTTGAGGCACCGCCTGAGCAATCGCAACGCGCGTTTCTCGAGTTGTCCCGGGCGACCCACGGCGCTCCCGGGGACGAGGCGGTGCAGATCGCCGCTGCGCCACGCGTCGAATACCTCGGGGCAAATGTAGGCCTTGCGGCAGACCGCAGGCGTATTGCCGAGTTCGTCCGCGACGGCCCGGACCACGTTGGCGATCGTCGTGCGCTGTGCGCGCTCCCCGCCCTCCTCCGGCAAAGGCGTTTTCGCCAACAGGGCAATCGCAACCAGCGTCCCGGCCCAGGTGCGAAAATCCTTGGCGCTGAACCCGTCGCCGATCGCCTCCCGGATGTATTCGTTGACCTGGGTCGAATCGACCGGATGCCGATCACCCTGCTCGTCGACGTATTGGAATAGCGCCTGTCCCGGCAGGCTGTGGCAGGCCCGCACCAGCCGCGACAGCCGGCCG
>DASUKQ010000025.1:0-4078 GCA_036278635.1 Rhodanobacteraceae bacterium | reverse complement strand
CGATGCCGGCAAGACCTGGGCGCACATCGGGCTCGCCGATTCGCAACAGATATCGATCATCCGCGTTGATCCGCACAACCCGGACCGCGTGTTCGCCGCGGTGCTCGGACATCCCTACGGCCCGAACGCCGAGCGCGGCGTGTTCCGTTCGCTCGACGGCGGCAAGACCTGGAAGAAGGTGCTGGGTCCGAACGACGACACCGGCGCGATCGACATCATCTTCAAGCCGGGCGACGCCAACGTGATCTACGCGTCGCTGTGGCAGACGCGGCGTCCGCCGTGGAACATCTATCCGCCGTCGAACGGACCGGGCTCGGGTTTGTACAAGTCCACCGACGGCGGCAACACCTGGACGCACATCGAAGGCCACGGTTTTCCGTCGAACAAACTCGGACGCATCGGCATCGCGATTTCCGCCGCGGCGCCGGATCGCATCTACGCGATCGTCGATGCGGACGAGGGCGGCCTGTACCGCTCCGATGACGCCGGCAAGACCTGGAAGAAGACCAGCGGCGATCCGCGCATCTGGCAGCGCGGCTGGTATTTCGGACAGATCACCGCCGATCCCAAGAACCCCGACCGCATCTACGCGATGAACACCATCGAGCTGCGTTCGGACGACGGTGGCAAGACCTTCATTCCGGTGAAGGGCGATCCGACAGGCGACGATTACCACGAGTTGTGGATCGACCCGAACGATCCGGACCGCCAGATCATGGGCGTGGACCAGGGCGCGATCATTACCGTGAACGGCGGCAAGACGTGGTCGAGCTGGTTCAACCAGCCGACCGCGCAGATGTACCACGTCAGCACCGACAACCGTTTTCAGTATCGCGTGTACGGCGCGCAGCAGGATTCCGGCGCGGCCGCCGTGCCCAGTCGCTCGACCTACGAAGCGACCATCAACATGCAGCAGTTCCACGAAGTGACCGCGGGCGGCGAGAGCGGCATGATCGCGCCCGACCCGGACGATCCCGACATCGTGTACGGCGGCACGGTCGACAAGCTGGACCTCAAGACCAGGCAGACGCGCAGCGTCGATCCGACGCTGGCTGATCCCGATATCTACCGCCACACCTGGACGTTGCCGCTGACCTTCAACGCGGTCGATCACGAGATTTTGTACTTCGGCAACCAGCGGTTGTGGCAGACCACCGATGGCGGCAAGCACTGGACCGCGATCAGTCCCGATCTTTCGCGCAAGAATCCCGGCGTACCGGCCACCCTCGATCAACCGACCGCCGCCGACAACCTGAGCCAGGGTCCGCGCCGCGGCGTGGTGTACGCGATCGGCTCGTCGCCCCTGAACGCGAAGCTGTTGTGGGTGGGCACCGACGACGGGTTGATCTGGCGCAGCAACGATGCCGGCGCGAATTGGAGCAACGTCACCCCGAAGCGGCTGACGGCATGGTCCAAGGTCGGCAACATCGAGTCTTCCCATTTCGACCAGGCCACTGCCTTCGCCGCGGTGGATCGGCACCGCCTCGATGACCGCAAGCCCTACATCTATCGCACCAGTGATGGCGGCAAGAACTGGCGATTGATCGTCGACGGCATTCCCGACGGTGATTTCGTCAACGTGGTGCGCGAGGATCCGGCAAGGAAGGGGCTGCTCTACGCCGGCACCGAATATGGCATGTTCGTGTCGTTCGATGACGGCGATCACTGGTATTCGCTGCAACAGAACCTGCCGCGCAGTTCGGTCCGCGACATCGTGGTCAAGAACGACGACCTCGTGATCGCGACGCACGGCCGCGGCTTCTGGATCATGGACGACGTTTCGGCGCTCAGGCAGCTCGCAGCCTATCCGGCCACGTGGGCGACCCGCTTGTACAAGCCCGCCATCGCGTATCGCGTGCGTGCGCCGCGCTTCACCGGCACGCCGATGCCCAGGGACGAACCCACCGCCGAAAATCCGCCGTGGGGCGCGTACATCGATTATTCGCTCGCCGCGATGCCGGCAAAGCCGATCGAACTTTCGATCTACGACGCGCAAGGCCATCTGGTGCGGCATTACTCCAGTGCCGACGAGGCTCCGCACTACGACCCGGGCAAGATTAACTCCACGCCTGACTGGCAGCGCCACCCAGTGGTGTTGGAAGCCATGCCAGGCTTGCATCGTTTCGTGTGGCCGTTGCATTACGCGCCGCCAGTCTCACTCGCGCGGGGTGATGCGTACGCGGACGGGGTGTGGGCGCCGCCGGGGCAGTACACGGTGAAGCTTGTCGTGGACGGCAAAACTTTCAGCGAACCCCTGACCGTCGAAGCGGATCCGCGCGTGCATCTGCCCGCTGCGGCGTTCGGGCAACAGTTCAAGCTGGCACAGCAAGTGGAAACCGAACAGGCCAGGCTCGCGTCAGCGATGCAGGAGGCACACAGGCTGCACGCCGAACTTCAGAAGGCGGGCAAGGGCGCCAGTGGCGGGCTTCTGAAGTCCATCGATGCGCTCGATGCAAAAGTGGTTGCTGCAGCGAACATCGTCGAAGCCCCCAATCCCTACAACGCCGGGACCATGCCACCCGACGACACTCGGAACTTCCAATTCCTCACCGGCGCATTTCGCTCACTGAGACAGGCGGTGGACGGCGGCGCCGATGCCGCACCTTCGCCGGATGCTCGTGCAGGTTACGCCAGGCTGAGTGCGATGCTGGATGCATCGCTCGGAAGGTGGAACATTCTCAAGCAGCACGACCTTGCTGCCTTGAATGCACAGTTGAAGGCAGCGGGAAAACCGACACTTCACTTGAATTGATCATCCTGCGTGGCGCCTCTGCGGTTTCCAGCCAGGGGCCGTGCAGGGTGTACGCCTAGTGGCTTTGGCATTCCGGGACTGTGCTTCATGAACCCAGGCGCTGAGGCTAAGAATGATGATGATTGAATTTGACACAATAGACATTTGCATCAATACAGGATTTGGATTGGTCCGTAGCGTTGTTATAGTCAGCGCTTCCGCGCGGTCGTCGCGCGGCCGAAACCCACACGGAACGAGGGTTCGCCGATGCCCAGCCATTCCCCATCCACCCGCGGCAGCCAGGACCGGCTGATGCGGCTGGCTGCCGAACGCGTGGTGATCGAGGGCGTCTGGCCCGAGATCGAAAGCGGCCGGCATCCGGTCAAGCGCGTGGTCGGCGACGTGCTGGAGATCTGGGCCGACATCTTCTGCGACGGCCACGAAGCGCTGGCGGCCTGCGTCTGCTGGCGCGAGGCGCGCGGCCGCAAGTGGCGCGAGGCACCGATGCAACTGGTGGACAACGACCGCTGGCGCGGAACGTTTACCGTGGACCGGAACACCCGCTACGTCTACACGATCGAGGCCTGGCGCGATCGCTTCGCGACGTGGCGCGCGGACTTCCTCAAGAAGCGCGACGCCGGGCAGGATATCGCGCTGGAACTGATTGAAGGCCGCGAACTGGTGCACGCGGCGGCCAAGGGAGCGCCAAGTATTTTCGGCACAGTAGTCAAAAAGCTGGACGGCGCGCCCGACGATGCGCGGCTGGAGGCCCTGCTGCTGGAGCCGGCCCTGCTCGAACGCATGCGTAGTAATGGACCGCGCACCAACGCCACACGCTATCGCCACGAACTGGAACTGGTCGTCGACCGCACCGCGGCGCGCTTTTCAGCGTGGTACGAACTGTTTCCGCGATCGGCGGCCAATGACGCGCACCGCCACGGTACCTTCGATGACGTGATCGCGGGGCTGCCGTACGTCCGTGAACTGGGCTTCGATGTGCTGTACCTGCCGCCGATCCATCCCATCGGCTTGGGCCATCGCAAAGGCCGGAACAATGCGCTGGAAGCCGCGCCCGACGATCCCGGCAGTCCCTGGGCCATCGGCTCGGCCGAGGGCGGCCATACGGCGATTCATCCCGAACTCGGAACGCTGGAGGATTTCCGGCGGCTCGTCGTGGCTGCAAAGGAGCACGGCATCGAGATCGCGCTCGACTTCGCGATCCAGTGCTCGCGCGACCACCCGTGGATCAAGGAACACCCCGAATGGTTCGACTGGCGCCCGGACGGCACCATCAAGTACGCCGAGAACCCGCCCAAGAAATACCAGGACATCGTCAACGTGCACTTC
>DASUKQ010000024.1:0-13784 GCA_036278635.1 Rhodanobacteraceae bacterium | reverse complement strand
CGCACCTCGCGTGCGAGGATCAGCCGCGCATCGCGTGCGACGTCTTCCAGCACCGCGTCGAATTCCAGCTTGCCGTCGGCGTCGGTACGGATGATGCGGCGCTCGCGCAGCTTCTGGATGAAGCCGCGGAACAGGCTCTTGTCGAAGAATTCCGGCGCGCTTTGCTGGTACAGCAGCGACAGGCGTTGTGCCGCGAGCTGGCACAGGTTTTCGAGCTGCGCGGCCGAGAGTGTGTGCGGGCCGTTCTTCACCAGCGCGGCGATCGCGATGTAGTAGCGCTCGAACGCCTGCAACAGGCAGTGCGCGAGCAGGCGCAACTGGTATGAGTCGTCTTCGCGACCCACCGCCTGGTGCAGCAGGCGGCCGTCGCCCCCCGCCGCCAGCAGCCCGCGTGCGATCAGGAAATCGATCAGGGCGTCGATGCGTGCCGCGAAGCCGTCGGTATCCCACGGCAGGAACAGTTCCGACTGGATGAAGGGGTACACCGCACGTCCCAGCCGCCTGACGGTGTCGCGGGCGATCCGCCGGTTGTTGATGAAGCAGCACGACACCCACGCGCCGGCCGCGAACAGGTGCAACACGTTGTTGCGGAAATACGAAAGCAGCACCGCCTTTTCGCCATCGACCGCGAGCACGTCGCCGAGGGGGTGCGCGATGCGGTGGATCCAGCCCATCTGTTCGGCGTAGGCGACGATGTCGGCGGGCGCCATCGGCGTCACCGTGGTGCGCCCGGAGTATGGCAGCCCGGTGAGGATCGCCTTCATCAATTCCAGTTGCGCGAGCAGGTCGGTTTCGGCCAGCGCGTGGCGTGGCGAGGCCAGCAATGCGACCGCGATCAGGTTGATCGGGTTGACGTCGGCGGCGCGGTTGATCTCGACCTGGATGCGCGTGGCGAGGGTGTCGGTCACGCTGGACAGCCATTCCGGTTTGGCCTCGCCGACGACCTGGTCGCGCCACCCCGGCTCCGCGGCGTCGAGCAGCGGATTCAGCAGGATCGGCTCGCCGAAGTTCAGCGTGACCCGGCCGTAGCGTTGCCGCAATGCACGCAGGGCACGCACGATGCCCCACCACGATTCGGTTTCCTTCTTCCGGCCGGACAGTTCGCCGATGTACGAACGTCCTTCCATCAGTTTTTCGTAACCGATGTAGACCGGCTGGAACAGGATCGGGCGGCGCGGCGCGCGCAGGAACGCGCGCACGGTCATCGACAGCAGGCCCCCGCGTGGCGTCAGCAGGCGTCCGGTGCGCGAACGCGTGCCCTCGATGAAATATTCGAGCGGCACGCCGCGATCGATCAGCTGCGCCAGGTATTCCTTGAAGATCACCGAATACAGCGCGTTGCCCTTGAAGCTGCGCCGCTGGAAAAACGCGCCGCCACGGCGCAGGAACGATCCCAGCACCGGCAGGTTGAGGTTTGCGCCGGCCGAGATGTGCGGCACCACGACGCCGCTCTGGTGGAGCTGGAACGACATCAGCACATAGTCCGCGTGGCTGCGGTGGCACGGCACGTACACGATTTCATGGCCCGGCGCGTTCGCGCGCAGGGTGTCGAAGTGGTGCATCGTGATGCCGTCGTACAACTTGTTCCAGAAGTTCGACAGCAGGAACGAGACCGAACGCACGAACGGCGGCGAGTAGTCCGCGGCGATTTCGCGCGCGTAGCGCTCGGCGCGCTTCCACGCTTTCGCGGCGCCGAGGTTCTCCCTGGCCGCGGTGGCCGCGATCGCCGCGCGCACGCCTTCCGCGTTCAGCACCGAGTCCACGACGGTGCGCCGGTGCGAAAGATCGGGACCGATGACGGCGGTGCGCACGCGCCGGAAGTGCACGCGCAGGACCCGCGCCAGCTTGCGTTGCAGGCGCTCGATCCGTTCGTCGCCGGATTCCTCACGCAACGCCGTCAGCGAAATGGGCGGCGAGAACCGCACGATGGTGTCGCGCCCGTTCAGCAGCATCGCAAGCAGGCGACGGAAGTGGCCCACCACCGCCCAGTTTTCGGAAAACAGCACGCTGAACCATCCCGACTGCCGGTTCGGCGCGCGCCCCACGTAGATCGCCACCGGCATCAGTTGCAAGTTGGATTCGGGGTCGGCTTCCAGCGTCCGCAACAGCTGCCGGATCGTGTCCTGCGCGGCGTGGTCGCGGCCGCGCCGCTGGAACCAGCCGCCGGTGCCGCGCATCGCGAACATCGCGCGGCGGCGCCTGCCGAGTCCCGGGACGCTCGTGAGGGGGCTGGGCAGCCCCGCTTCGCGGCAGGCCCGTTCGAGGATCAGGCTGTCGGAGAAACCGTTGCGCTCGATCACGTAGATCACCGGCGTCCCCGCGGCGAGCAGGGCCACGGGCTCGGCCGGGTCACGCTTGATCTTGATCCACGGCTCGAGCAGCGCGGACCACAACGCACGCCACCATCCGGCGTGCGCCAGCGCGTCGCGGGACAGGGTTTGATTCATGACGTGGGCCATGCGGGCGGTGTGGGTGCCGGAACGGGGAACCGGGGATTGTCCCACAACCTCGCCAAGGGCTTGCGTGACCGGGGCGTGGACGGCAATCGTCCGGGGAACGACCGTGCGCGGCCGGAAAAAGTCAGGAATTCGACGCTGCGGTGGTCGCGGCGGCAGGCTTTCGTGCCGCGGTCGACGGCGGAGCCGCCGGCATTGCGGTGGTCGAGGCCGGCGCCGCGGCCGCGGTACCCCCGGCCGCGGGCGCGGCGTGCGCCTTTCGCCACGCCTCCAGCAATGCCGCGTCGTACCAGTGGCCATCCTGCTTCAGCATCGGCCATTGCGCGGTCAACGATTTGCCCGCGAGGGTCAGGTCGAGCTTGACGGTGGCTTGCGTACCGGTGACCGCCGTGGTGGCGATGGTGGCCCCGTTCAGGGCCCGGGCAAGATCGAAGCCATACATGGTCAACAGGCTTTCGAGGCCGTTCCAGATGATGCCGTAGTTCTTCATGGTGGTCGCGTAGTCCAGCGCCCGCCATTGCGCCAGCGTCTGCACGTGCAGCTGCCGTGCGGTGGCGCAGACCAGGTCGATCGCCTTTTTGGCTTTCTTGGGATCGCCGAAATCCGCGGTCTTCGACCACGCGATCAACGCGTCCAGCCCCTGCGTCGCCAGGGTTCTTTGCGCGGGACCCAGTTGTGGCGAGTCCGCGATCATCTGCTTGCCGGCGGCTTCCAGGATGCCGGCGAAGATCGGCATGGTCCCGCCCTCGCCGCTGCGCAGGCGCGACAGCTCCGGCTGCAGGCGTTTGGCCAGCTTCGCCTCGGCGCCGGGTTCGGTCAGCATCTGCATGATTTCGGCGAATTGCTTCTGCTGCGCGACCGACGCCGGCACGGGATGCGCGTGGGCCTTGTCCCATTCCGCGCGCCAGGTGGCGTAATCGGCGGTCGGCAGGCGATTGCGCATCAGCCCGTCGAAATCGCCCATCGCGGTCAGGCGCAGGTTGGTGGCGACGGCCTTCTCGGGCGTGACGTTGCTGGGCGGCGGCGGGGCGTGGTGGCAGGCCGCGAGCGTCAGCGCGAAGGCGCATGCGATCGCGATCGCGAATCCATGCCGTCGATCCGGTGGATGGCGTTGACCGGTTTGCATTGCGCCGGAGTGTGGCGAGGCGCGCGCGGATAGGCAAGCCTGCGGGTTCAGCCCCGCGCCGCCGCGATCTGCGCGACGATGGCGTCCGCCGCGGCGCGCGGATCCGGGGCGTTGCGGATGGGCCGCCCGACCACGATGTAGTCCGCGCCCCGCGCGAACGCGGTCGGCACGTCGACCGTGCGCTTCTGGTCGTCGCGTCCCGGGCCGGCGGGGCGGATGCCGGGGCACACGGTCAGCAGGTCCGGACCGAGCGCCCCGCGCAGCCGCGGCAGGTCGGCGCCCGAGCACACCACGCCGTCGATGCCGGCCGCCTGCGCGAGGCGTGCGCGTTCGATCACGATTTCGGCGGGCTCGCCGCGGACGCCGAGCGAGGCCAGGTCGTCGCGGTCGTTGCTGGTCAACACGGTCACCGCCAGCAGTCGCAGCGCGCCCTTCGCCGTCGCCGCGGCCTCCAGCATCGCGCGACTGTCGCAGTGCACCGTCGCGAACGTGATGGGACGAGTGGCCAATCCGCGCACCGCACCCGCGACCGTCGCCGGGACGTCGTGGAACTTGAGGTCGGCGAAGATCCGCTTGCCGCGCGCGGCGAGTTCGTCCAGCACCACGAACCAGTCGCCGCCGGCGAGCAACTCCAGCCCGATCTTGTAGAACGACACGCTGTCGCCCAGACGGTCCATCCATGCCAGCGCCGCAGCGCGATCGGGTACATCCAGCGCGAAGATCAGGCGGTCGCGGGCGGGGATCGTCGGGGGCTGGGTCATGGCGGTCCTCGGGCGGCAGGGTCGGGCAATTTTACCGGCGCTTGGGAGTCGCCGCCGTCCTGGTCCAGCCACGGTCGAAGCGGCTGTCGTGAAAAGTCGGGGCGAAGACGGGCGCTTGCGCGATGCCGCCGGCATCGCGTGCCCGGCTGACGAGACGCGCCGGGAGCGCGCCCGGACGCCGCAGGCGGCCGAAGGTGAGCGCCAGGGATGGCGCGAATAGCGCTCGGCCAGGGATGGCCGGGCCGGCGCCCACGCCATGGATGGTTGCTTGCCTCAACCGAAGCTTCCGTGACCCCGCGATCCGGGTCGATCGCAAAAAGCGCGTTCATGGATGAACGCAAGCACATGTGCCAGACTCGGCGCGCATGAACGTCCCCACGTACCCGTCCGTCCACGCCTCGCGCTCGACCGCGATCGCGAGTTACGTCGTGGCGGCGGCGGCCCTGCTGCTGGTCATGTTCGTGCACCTGTTGCCCGCGCTGATCGCGGGATTGCTGGTCTACGCGGTGGTCGGTGCGCTTGCGCCGCTGCTGGAACGCAAGTTGCCGGGTGAGTTGTCGCGGCAGGTCGTCGTCGGGGTGCTGGCGGTGGTGGTCGCCGGCCTGCTGGCGTTGCTCATCTTCGCCGCGGTCGCATTCTTCCGCGCCGAGATCGGCGATCCGAACACCCTGTTCGACCGGATGATGCCGATGATCGATCGCGCCCGCACGCAACTGCCGGCGTGGATCGTGTCCTACCTGCCCGTCAGCGCCGAGGACTTCCGCTATACCGCGACCCATATCGCGCGCACGCATTCCGAGCAACTCCAGGTGGCCGGCAAGGAAACGCTGCACGTATTCGGCCGCATCCTCGTCGGGCTTGCGCTGGGTGCGCTGGTGGCCTTGACCCATATGCGCACCACCGCTGCGGACGGTCCGTTGTACCGGGACCTCACGTCACGTTGCGAGCGCTTCGTGCGGTCCTTCCACGACATCGTGTTCGCGCAGGCCAGGATCTCGGCGCTGAACACCATCTTCACCGCGATTTTCCTGCTGATTGCGCTGCCCCTGGCGGGCGTGCATCTGCCATTGACCAAGACCCTGATCGTCATCACCTTCATCGTCGGCCTGCTGCCCGTGATCGGGAACCTGATCTCCAACACCCTGATCGTGATCGTCGCGCTGTCGGTGTCGCTGTGGGTGGCGGTGGGCGCACTGGTATTCCTGATCCTCATCCACAAGCTCGAGTACTTCCTCAACGCCAGGATCGTGGGCGGCCGCATCCATGCCCGGGCGTGGGAAATCCTGCTGGCGATGCTGGTGATGGAAGCCGCATTCGGCTTGCCCGGCGTGGTCGCCGCGCCGATCTACTACGCGTACCTCAAGAGCGAGCTGACCGCGGCGAAACTGGTTTGAGCGGTGGCGGAGCGTTTGGCGGTCTCCGGTTGGCGTAGCCCGGATGCAGGCGCAGGGCGCCGGAATCCGGGGGAACCTTCCCGGATTGCGCTTCGCTTTATCCGGGCTACCTGCTGCGTGCAGGCGACTCGCTCGCGCAGCGAGCGAAACCGCGATCCCGAAAGTTATACTCGCCCGCTGCCGTTCCGGTTTCCGCCATGCTGCGTTTTCTGTACACCGTCGCGATGTACGTCGCCACGCCGATCATCGTCTGGCGGCTCATGGCCCGCGGTTTCCGTTACCGCGGTTACTTCCGGCGCTGGCGCGAGCGTTTCGGGCGCTTTCCCGATCCCGGCCTGCGCAATTGCATCTGGATCCACGCGGTGTCGGTGGGCGAGGTCAACGCGGCGGTGCCCTTGATCCAGTCGCTGCGCAGGCGTTACGCGCCGCGCCCGATGGTCGTCACGACGGTGACGCCGACCGGCTCCGAGCGGGTCCGCAAGTTGTTCGGCGACGAGGTCTTCCACGTCTACCTGCCGTACGACCTGCCGCGCGCCGTGACGCGTTTCCTGGACCGCATCCGCCCCGTGCTGGCGGTGGTGGTGGAAACCGAAATCTGGCCCAACCTGTTTCATCACTGTGGCCGGCGCGGAATTCCGCTGGCGGTGGTGAACGCCCGGTTGTCGGAGCGCTCGTTGCGGGGTTATCGCCCGATCCGCGCGCTGGTACGCCAGGCGCTCGGCAACGTGGCGCTGGTCGCGGCGCAATCGCATGCCGACGCGCGCCGGTACCGCGCGTTGGGGGCGCCGGCTTCGCGCGTGCACGTCTCCGGCAACCTCAAGTACGACATTCCACTTCCCAAGGGCGCCAGGCAGCGCGGCGAGGAATTGCGCGCGGGATGGGGCGAAACGCGGCCGGTGTGGATCGCCGCCAGCACCCACGAGGGCGAGGATCTGGCCGCGTTCGAGGCGCATCTCGCCGTGCTGGCTCGCATGCCGGACGCGCTGTTGCTGGTGGCGGCCCGGCATCCGGAGCGCTTCCGTCTGGTCGAGCACGCCGCGCGCAATCTCGGTTTCACGGTGGCCACCCACAACGCCGGCGACGCCGATGCGGAGACGCAGTGTCTCGTGATCGACGCGATGGGCGTGATGATGCGCTACTTCGCGGCGTCGGACCTTGCGTTCGTCGCCGGGTCCCTGGTGCCGATCGGCGGCCACAATGTGCTGGAGCCCGCCGCGCTGTCGAAGCCGGTCGTGGTCGGGCCGTACACCTTCAATTTCGAGGAAATCACGCGCACCCTCGTCGCGGCGGGTGGTGCGTGCCGGATCGAGTCCTCGCAGGAGCTGGGTGCGACGGTGCTGGATCTGCTGCGCGACCCCGAGGCACTCGCGCGGATGGGCGCAGCGGCGCGCGCGGTGTGCGCGCGCGAGCGTGGTGCCGCACGACGGACGATGGTGCTGCTCGGCAGGATTTTCGCCCGCGCCCGCTATCGCGACGAGAACCGCAAGGCCCCCCTCACTGCAACAAGGCGTTGACCTTCTGCAGCGCCTCGACGGTCAGGGTGCCCGCCGCATAGTCGAGGTTGAGCTGGTTGACCACCAACGCGTGGCGTGCCTGCGAATACGAGCTCTGCGCCTGGAAGTAGTTCTGCTGGGCGATCAGGAGATCGACGATGGTACGCGTGCCGATCTCGTAGCCGGCCTGGGTTGCATCGAGGGCGGTCTTGGCCGAAAGGACCGCCTGCTTCTGCGCTTCCACCGAACTGATGCCGGCTTCGATGGCATTGAAGGCGTTGCGGGTGTTGCTGACCACGGTGCGGCGGTCCTGCTCCAGCACGTCGCGGGCCTGGTCGCGTTGCGCAATCGCCTGCTGCTCGCGCGCGATGATGCCGCCGCCCTGGAACAGCGGGACGGTGAGTACCAATCCGACCGTGGTGTCGTTGCGGCCGGTGTTCTCGCGCAGCACCGGGTCGCCACTCAGGTCGAACGCCGGACCGATGTTGCCGGGTCCCCACGCCGGGTTGCGCGAGTAACTGATGGAGGCGCCCAGGGTCGGCAGATGCGCCGCGTGCGCGGCGGTCACGTCGTGACCCGCGGCTTCCGTCAGCTCGCGTTGCGCCTGCAGCGACGGGTTGCTGGCCAACGCGGTCTTGACCCAGGTCTCCATGTCGTTCGGTTGCGGCGGGTTCATCGGCAGGTTCTCGGTCAGTGTGTCGAGCGTGCCGGGCTTCTGGCCGGTGATCTGCGCGAGCGCCTGGCGGTCGTTGAACACCTGGTTCCTGGCGCTGATCACGCTGGCGACCGCGGTGTCGTGTTGCGCCTTGGCGTCGACCACGTCGGTGATGGCCGCGAAACCCACGTCGTACTTGGCCTGGGCCTGGTCGAGCTGCTTCTGCAACGCCTTTTCGTTGGCTTCCGCGAACTTGAGGTTTTCCTCGTCGCTGAGCACGGTGAAGTAAGCCTGCGCCACGCGCAGGATCAACGCCTGCTGCGCCGCGACGTATTGCGACTCGGTCGAGCGTGCGTTGGCCTTGCTGGCGCGCCACTGTTCGAACTGGCCGAGGTCGAACAACACCTGGTTGAGGCCGATCGACTCGCTGCGCGAGCGCAGTCCGCCACTGGAGCTGGTTCCGCCGATGAATTGCTGCCCGCCATCCGGCCGCTGGACCAGCTGCGACTGGTATCCGGTGCCGTGGCTGTCGTTGTAGGAAACACTGCCGTTGAGTTGCGGCAGCAGCGGCGCGCGGGAAATGGCCGCGCCGGCCTGCCCGATGCGCTGCTGGGCTTCCGCCTGCTTGAGCACCGGATCCGATTGCAGCGCCTGTCGATACGCGTCCATCAGGTCTTCGGCGCGCGCCGTCGCGGCGCCGGCGAGGCCCAGTGCCGCCACCACGGCAATGGCGCAGGCGCGGAGCGCGAAATGGCGGCGTGACACGGGACGGGAGGTCATGCGGGACAATCCTTGGCGGGGCGCGTTTACAGGTTGAATTGGGGCGTCGGTTCGGCGCCGGCCAGGTAGGGAACGTCGGTTTCGAACAGGCGGTCCTCGATCCAGCCGCCGTCGGCCGCGCGTTGCAGCAACACGGCCTGCATCGCCGGTTCGACGCCGCGGATCACGAACATACGGCCGCCCGGCTTCAACCACTCGCCGAACACGGGTGGCAATTCGGCGACCGCGCCGGTCACCGCGATCGCGTCGAAGGACCCACCGGGCGTGAAGCCCGCCAGGGCATCCGCGTGCAGGCAATCCACGTTGTCGATGGCGAGTGACCGCAGCCGGGTTGCGGCGGCTTCCACGAAGTCGGCGCGGCGGTCGATGCTGGTGACGTGCGCGCCGAGCCGCGCCAGGCAGGCGGCGAAATAACCGGTGCCGGTACCGATTTCGAGGACCCGTTCGGTGGCCAGGGGCAACAGCGCCTGCAAGGCACGACCTTCGACGACCGGCTTCAGCATCACTTCGTCGTGGCCGATCGGCAGCGTGACATCGGCGTAGGCCAGTGCCGCGTACGCCGGCGGCGCGAAGACCTCGCGCGGCAACGCGGCGAGCACGTCCAGCACCCTCGCATCCAGGACGTCCCATGGCCGGACCTGGTTTTCGACCATGTTGCGCCGGGCGATGTCGAGACGGGGATTCATGTTCATGTCGGTGGAAATTCCAGCGGAGACCAAAACCCCACAAGCTTAGGCGGGCGTCGCTGCACGGGCAATCCGGATCAGGTTGCCGGTTGGCCCGGCGTCGACGAAGTGCCGGAAGTCATCGCGCCGTCGTGACAGCGGTCATCTGCGCCCGATACCGGGATTGCACCTTTCGCGCCAGCAGTTCGTTCCGATTTTAATCAATGAAATCAATCATATGGATCTGCACGACCCGCAAGGTACGTGTCCGCGGACAGCACCCGGACGTCCCGGACACGACGTGTGATCCGGGTCAGTCCATAAAATATGTACTCCCGCGTATAATAACGCCGGGTTTCATCATGTCGAATCATCGATCCCATGAACGCTTCGCCTGAACGCTGCAACGGCCCCGGTCGGCCCAAGGACCTGGAAAAACGCGCCGCCATCCTGGACGCGGCCAAACGACTGTTCCCGCAGAACGGCTTCGAGGGCACCAGCATGGACGCGGTCGCGGCCGAGGCCGGCGTGTCCAAGCTCACGGTGTACAGCCATTTTGGCGGCAAGGAAGCGTTGTTCATCGAAGCCGTGCGCTGCAAGTGCGACGGCATGCTGCCGCAGACGCTGTTCCAGGTCGACGTTGACGCCCCGGTGCGCGAACAGTTGCTCGGGATCGCGCGGGCGTTCTTTGGGCTGATGATGAGCGACGGCGCGCTGGACATGCACCGCACGCTGGTCGCCAGTTCCCAGCAGTCGCCCAAGCTGGCCAGGCTGTTCTGGGAAGCCGGGCCGATGCGGGTGCAGGCCGCGTTGTCCGACATGCTGCAGAAGGAAGTTGCCGCCGGCCAGCTCGACATCGTCGACGCCCGTCGCGCAGCCACCCAGTTCTTTGCCCTGCTCAAGGGCGAGCACCATGCGCGCATGTTGTTCGGTTGCGGCCGGCCCAGCCCCGAGGAAGCCGAGGCGCATCTCGAGGCCACGGTGGACGTGTTCCTGCGGGCGTATCAGTGCCATCGTCCCTGATCCGGGTGTATTCGTGCGATCGTCCCTGATCGCTGCTTTGCTGGTGTCCATTGAGAACGTCGAAGGTCTCTGTTCAGCCCGCGTCAAAACGGCCATCCATGGCCTGACTTTCACAAAATCTGCTTCGAGCGGGCATCCACGGCCGCTTCGATCGGAACCCTGTCGGAAAGCACCAAGCCGCGATCATGGACGATCGCACGAAAAACGTGGTTCAATGGCGGCTTGAAGCGGGGGTGCTTGGCGTCGCGACGGCAAGCTGAGAAACACCCTTCGAACCTGATCCGGTTTGCACCGGTGTAGGGAGCTTCGCCGCACGGGCGCTGATGTTCGTGCGCACGGCGCCGCCGCTTCGTCCTCTTGCCCCACGAAGGACGCGCACCCATGAATGCCCAGCCCTCCGAACTCCTGCGCGAAGCGCAGCAGCTTTCCGGAACCGTCACTTCGCCCATCCGCGGATCCCGCAAGACATACCTCGGCGGCAGCCGGGATGACATCCGCGTTCCCATGCGCGAAGTCGTGCTGACGGAAACGCCGGCGATGTTCGGCGTGGAAGCCAACGCGCCGTTCCCGGTGTACGACACGTCCGGGCCGTACACGGATCCGGCCTTCACGGCCGACCTCGTGGCGGGGCTGCCGCCGCTCCGCGCGGCGTGGATCGCGGAACGCGCCGACGCCGAGGTGCTGGCGAATCGCACCTCCGAATTCGGCCGTCGCCACGCCGAGGCGGCACTCCTCGCCGACGTGCGATTCCCGAACCTGCCGAAACCGCGGCGCGCGAAAGCCGGCGCCAATGTCACCCAGATGCACTACGCGCGGCAAGGCGTCGTGACGCCGGAAATGGAGTTCATCGCGATCCGGGAGAACCAGAACCTCGACGCGCTGCGCGGAAACCCGTTGTTGCAGCAGCATCCGGGGCAGTCATTCGGCGCCGCGATTCCGCGGGAAATCACGCCGGAATTCGTGCGCGATGAAGTCGCCCGCGGCCGCGCGATCATCCCGTGCAACATCAACCACCCCGAAACCGAGCCGATGATCATCGGCCGCAATTTCCTTACCAAGATCAACGCCAACATCGGTACTTCGGCGGTATCGAGCTCCATCGCGGAAGAAGTCGAAAAGATGGTGTGGGCGATCCGCTGGGGCGGCGACACGGTGATGGATCTTTCCACCGGCAAGCACATCCACGAGACCCGCGAATGGATCGTGCGCAACTCTCCGGTGCCGATCGGCACCGTGCCGATCTACCAGGCGCTCGAAAAAGTCGGCGGCGCGGCCGAGGAACTCACCTGGGAGTTGTTCCGCGACACCCTGATCGAACAGGCCGAACAGGGCGTCGACTACTTCACGATCCACGCGGGCGTGCTGTTGCGTTTCGTGCCGCTGACGGCGAAGCGCGTCACGGGCATCGTTTCGCGCGGCGGTTCGATCATGGCCAAGTGGTGCCTTGCCCACCACAGGGAAAGTTTCCTCTACACGCATTTCGAGGACATGTGCGAAATCATGCAGGCGTACGACGTTGCGTTCTCGCTGGGCGACGGTCTGCGGCCGGGATGCATCGCCGACGCCAACGACGAGGCCCAGTTCGCCGAACTCGACACCCTCGGCGAGCTGACCGAAATTGCCTGGAAGCACGATGTGCAGGTGATGATCGAAGGCCCCGGCCATGTGCCGATGCACCTGATCAAGGAGAACATGGAGCGGCAGCTCGACAAGTGCCACGAGGCACCGTTCTACACCCTGGGTCCGCTCACCACCGACATCGCGCCCGGCTACGACCACATCACCTCGGCGATCGGCGCGGCGATGATCGGCTGGTACGGCACCGCGATGCTCTGTTACGTGACGCCCAAGGAACACCTGGGGCTCCCGGACAAGGACGACGTGCGCGAAGGCATCGTCGCCTACAAGATTGCGGCGCACGCGGCGGACCTCGGCAAGGGCCATCCCGGCGCGCAGGCGCGCGACAACGCATTGTCGAAGGCGCGCTTCGAATTCCGCTGGGAGGACCAGTTCAACCTCGGCCTCGATCCGGAAAAGGCCAAGGAGTTCCACGACGAAACCCTGCCCAAGGATGCCGCCAAGACCGCGCACTTCTGCTCGATGTGCGGGCCGAAATTCTGCTCGATGAAGATCACCCAGGACGTGCGCGACTACGCGCGCGAGCATGGTGTCGACGAAAGTGCGGCGCTGGACGAAGGGATGACCGAGAAGGCCGCCGAGTTCCGCGAACGCGGCGACGACGTTTACCGACCGGTTTGATCGCCGCGTCGATGACGGCAATCGAGAAAACGTGGTGGTGGCCTTCACATTCGAGGGCGTAGACTAGGCAATCGCTTCGCAAGGCAGACGACGAAGGAGTCCGGGCATGGCCAGCAAGAACAAACCGTTTCTGACCGACATCAAGACCATCCGCAAGCGCGCGCGCCAGTACATCCACAAGGGCGCGATCACCGAGGGCTACAAGGCCGACCGCGAGACGGTGATCAAGCTGCTGAATGAAGCGCTGGCTACCGAACTCGTCTGTGTGCTCCGCTACAAGTTCCACTACTACATGGCTTCGGGTATCCACTCGCAGAGCGTAGCCGCCGAGTTCCTGGAGCACGCCAACGAGGAACAGGGTCACGCGGACCAGATCGCCGAGCGCATCACGCAGCTCGAAGGCGCTCCCAACCTTTCGCCGGAAGGCTTGCTGACCCGCAGTCATTCGGAGTACGTCGAAGGCGACGACCTGGTCGACATGATCAAGGAAGATCTCGTCGCCGAGCGCATCGCCATCGAAACCTACAGCGAGATGATCCGTTATCTCGGCACCAACGATCCCACCACGCGCCGGATGATGGAAGAAATCCTGGCAGTGGAGGAGGAACACGCCGAGGACATGAGCACCTTGCTGGAAGAGTTGGGCCACAAGGGCGAACCGGCCAAGCCGCGCAAGTAACGCTGATTCGTGCGGCGTCTCACGCCATAGGCAGCGGCCGCACTCCTGCGGAACGCGGATGATGATTCAAGGCCGTGCATGTTCCCGTCGTTTGCGGACGGGTGGCGAAGGAAGGCCCCCTGATTTGCGCCGCCGCGGTGTCGCGCGCGCATGAGTTCTCCCCGTGCATCCAGCGTTCCCTGGAGCTGGCTCGCGCTGTGGTGCCTGCTGCTGTTGCCGCTCGCAATCCTGTTTCCGCCGGTTCCGGTCGATGAGACCCGCTACCTCACCGCGGCGTGGGAAATGTTCAATTCCGGACAGTGGCTGGTACCGACCGTCAACGGCGCCTGGTATTCCGACAAGTCGCCGTTGCTGTTCTGGTTGATTGCGGGCGGCTGGGAAGTCGCCGGCGTGCACACCTGGGTCGCGCGGGTGGAAGCGTTGATCGTCGCGCTCGCCATGCTGTTGACCCTGCGCCGGCTCGCCGTGCGGCTCGATCTGGACGCGCGTGGCG
>DASUKQ010000023.1:0-10727 GCA_036278635.1 Rhodanobacteraceae bacterium | reverse complement strand
CCTGATCGCCGCATCGCTGCATTTTTGATCAACCCGAACCGTCCCAGCCTGGTGGAGACCAGAACGGCCTTCCATGGCCTGACTTTTCACAACAGCCGCTTCGAAGGGATGCCGGTGAAAGAGCTCAATGCACGGTTGACGGCGCTGGCGCGGCGGGGGCGCGACGTGCCATCGCGAGCCCCTTGAGGACGTGCAACGCCTCGGACAGCGCGTAATCGTGGATCGCGAGTTCGCCGGTGTCCGGCGTGGCGGCCGCGGCGTGCGAGCCGGCCAGATGGTTGGGCAGGTCGCCCTCGTGTTCGTCATCGATGAGCGACGGGTCGCGGTCGGCTTCGACCGTGACGTTGCCCAGCGCGATGTCCGGGCTGATGCCGGCGACCTGGATCGAGGTGCCGTCGGGCGTGTAGTAGCGCGCGGTCGTGAGTTTCACGGCATCGCCGTTGCCGAGCGGCAGGATGGTCTGCACCGAGCCCTTGCCGAAAGTCCGGCGTCCCATCACCAGGGCGCGGTGGTTGTCCTTCAATGCGCCGGTGACGATTTCCGCGGCCGAGGCCGTGCCGTTGTCCACCAGAACGACCATGGGTGCGCCTTCCAGGAGGTCGCCCGGCGTGGCGCTGAACTTGAGGTCGGCCTGCGACAGGCGGCCGCGGGTGCTGACGATCATGCCGCTGTCGAGGAAATCGTCGGCGACCCCGACCGCGCTGGTCACGAGCCCGCCCGGGTTGGAGCGCAGGTCGAGGACCGCCCCGTGCAGCGGGCCGTGTTCCTTCTGCAGCTTGTCCAGTTTGTCGGTCAGTTCGTCGGCGGTGTCCTGCTGGAACTCGCTGATGCGCAGGTAGGCGTAACCCGGCTCCAGCATGTGCGTGGTCACGCTGGCCACATGGATGCGCTCGCGCACCAGCGGAATCGAGACCGGCTTGCCGCTGTCGGCGTGCAGGATCGACAAGGTGATCTTCGAGCCGATCGGGCCGCGCAGTTTCCTGACCGCGGCATCGACGGCGTCGGGCTGGACCGGTATCCCGTCGATCGCGGTGATGACATCGCCGGACCGGATGCCGGCGCGCTTGGCCGGCCCTCCGTCGAGGGGTGCGACGATCACGAGCTGGTGCCTGACTTGTGCGACCTCGATGCCGAGGCCCGTGTAGGCGCCCGAGGTGTCCTCGGTCAGGTCGGAGAGGTCGCGCTTGTCGAGGAATTCGCTGTGCGGGTCCAGTCCCGCCAGCATCCCGCGGATCGCCGACTGCATCAGTTGATCGTTGCCGACCGGCGCGACGTAGGCCTGCTTGATCATCTCGAAAGCGCGCGTGAAGGCCTGGATTTCCTCGAGGCTCGGAACGTCGTCGGCGCTGGTCGCGGTGGGTGCCGGCGCGGGCGCGGGCGCGGGATTGGCGGGCGCGCTCGATGCCGCCGCAGGCTCGACGGGGGGCGCCGCGAAGGCAGCGCCGGCGCATGCGAACAGCAGGCAAGTCAGGAAACCGTGGACAAGTCGGGTCATGTGCAATACCGGAGGGATCCGCATCAATGGGGACCGCGCGCAGGGCAGGTGGTTCATTGTAGGCGCGTTGCCGCCCGTCAGCGTTTCGAGGCGAACCAGCCCTGCGGGTCGACCGGCTTGCCGTCCTTGCGCAATCCGAACCATGCGCCGTCCTGCGCGGGATCATGACCGACCGTCGCGATCGGCTGGCCCGGTTTCACCCAGTCGCCGGCAGACACCAGCGCCGACTCGTTGCCGCCGTACAGACTCATCCAGCCATCACCCTGGTCGACGATCACCAGCATTCCGTAGCCGCGCATGAAATCGGCCCAGGCCACGCGACCGTAGGCGACCGCGTGGACCTCGGCGCCGGGCTTGGCGGCGATCACGATGCCGTGCGCCAGCGAGCCCGTGCCTTCGCGCGGCGTGCCCGCCACCGGCCACGCCAGCTTGCCGCGCAGTTTCGCGAACGGGGTGTTCTTGCCCAGTTGCGCCGGGATGTCGGCGAACACGTTCTGGAGTTGCTTGAGCAGGCGGTCCAGTGCATCGGCGTCATGGCGCAGCGCCGCCAGCTTGTCTTTCTGTTGCGCCAGTTGCGCGTTGGCTTCCGCCAGCAGCTTCTGCTGTGCGGCGCGGCCTTCCTCGAGCCGGGTCGCCTGCGCCGAACGTTGCTCGCGCTGCTGCGCCAGCGCTTCGGTTTCGATATCGACGGACGCCTTGAGCTTGGCGAGTTGCGTCGCCTCGCCCAGTAGCGCGCGGATCCGCGTGACCCGATCCTGCTGGAAGTAACGCGAGTAGGCCAGCGCGCGGTCGATCCTGGCGATGTCATCATCGCCCAGCAGCAACGACAGATCGGTGCCGCGATTGAGCGTGTAGATCGCGCGCAACAGCTCCGCCAGCGCGGCCCGCTGCCCGGACAGCTTTGCGTCGAGCTGGGTGCGCTGTCGTTGCAGGTCCGCCAGCGCCGCGGACTGGCCGGCGATCGCGGCGTCGGTCTCGCGCACCGCGTTCGCGGCATCGTTGACCTGCGACGCCAACGCGGCCAGCTTCGCATTGATCGCGTCTCGCTTCGCGGCGGTCTCGTGCTGGTCGGCGGCGATCTTCGCGATTTCGGCGCGCACGGCCGCGAGCCGGGCACGCGTCGCGGCTTCGCGGGAATCTTGCGTATCCGACGTCGACGCCGCCGGTGGTTGGGCGGCGTGCACATCGAATGCGAGGATCGCCATGGCGCACAGCGCCGTCGTCGGCAGTTGGCGGACCAGGTGGAAAATGGGAAAACGCATGGGCGGCGATTATCGCCGGGGCCCGCGCCTGCTGTCGTGATGAGATACGCTGCCCGCATGTGTGTGCTTGCGTTTGCATGGAAGGTGCACCCCCGCTGGCGCTTGCTGCTCGTCGGCAACCGCGACGAATTGCACGCCCGCCCGTCCGCACCGCTGGCACGCTGGCTCGATGCACCGGGCCTCATCGCCGGACGCGACCTGGAAGCCGGCGGCACCTGGATGGGCGTGCACGAACCGGATCGCGCCTGCGTGGTGACCAACGTGCGCGATCCGCGTGCTGCGCATGACGGCCTGTCGCGTGGTTTGCTGGTGACGGATTTTTTGCGCGGTGCGGGCGGCGCGGTCCGGCACGCTGCCGAATTGGAGGCGACTGCCGCGCGCTATCGCCCGTTCAATCTGCTGTTGTTCGACCTCGAAGACGCACGCTTCGTGTCCAACTCGCCGGCCGTGCGCGAACGCTCGATCGCTGCGGGCGTCCACGGCTTGTCGAACGGCGATCTGGACGCGCCTTGGCCGAAGGTGCGACGCGCAACCTCGGCGTTGCGTGACTGGGTCGATGCGGGCGCAGACGAATTGGGGGCGTTGCTCGACGCCTTCACCGACGAGACCGTCGCGTCGGACGGCGCACTGCCCGACACCGGTGTCGGCATCGAACTGGAGCGCCAACTCTCCCCGATATTCGTGCGGGGCGCGCGTTACGGCACGCGCGCGACCACGCTCATCGCACTCGGGCACGGCGGTGGCGGCTGCATCGTCGAGCGTCGCTTCGGCCCCGCCGGCGTGCCGCAAGGGCAGACCACGCTGAGCTTCGGCGGCGGATGAAGATCGATTGGGCGCACGGCAAGCCCTCCCCTTCAAGGGGAGGCGGCCGTAGGCCGAGCGCGTAGCGCGGGTGGGGATGGGTTGAAGGTCTACGGGGCTCAGGGATCGCGGGCGATGTACACCATCCCCCTCCCAACCTCTCCCTTGAAGGGGAAGGAGAGAACAGCCAACCTCTCCCTTGAAGGGGAAGGAGAGAACAGCCGACCTCCCCCTTGAAGGGGAAGGAGAAATCATGATCAATGCGCAGATGAAACCGATGGCGCCGGTTCTGCGGACGCGTTCACCGCAGGCACGCCGCCACGCAAGGCCGGCGCCTTGCCGAGCAGCAGCGCACGGATGCTGCGCAACCTGGACTTCATCTCGCGTTCGTGGTCCGGGCCGATCCGGATCATCAGTTTCTGGCCGACCGACAGTGCTTCCCAGGTCGGATCGGCGAAAGCGTAATGCCCGTTCTGCGTGGCCACGAGTTTCGGCGGCCGCTGGACGTTCGGGGCCGCCAGCATGTTGTCGATCGCGGCCAGCAGACGGTCGTTGAAATAGCCCTGCGGGTAGCCGAGTTCGCGATAGGCCTGCTGGAACAGGGGATACCAGCGCACGTACCACGTCACCAGGGTGCGGGGATCGACGGCCTCGACGATCTTCATGTAGGGGTCGTAGCGCGCGTAGTTGCCGTCGCCGATCGTCGGTTGGTCGCCCGACGTATCCACCGCGAACGTACCCGAGGGTGTCTTCAGCGGCAGGATGCTTGAGCCAATGGTGCGGCGCGGCAGCGCATCGACGGTCGCGACGAGGTGTGGGACCAATGCCCGCGTGACCAGGAGCTTGCCCAGCTCGCCGGCGCCGGGTATTTCCGCAAGCGCCCTGGCGACGGCGTCGTCGCTGGCATCGAGCGCCGGCAGTGGCGCGGTGGTCGCCGGTGCGGGCGTGGTCTGTGCCTCGCTGATGGGGTGTTCGATTTGTGGTGGCGCGGTGCTCGCGGAAGCCGGTTCGGCCGGGGTGGGACCGTGGCGCGAGAAATCCACGCCGGGCACGTGCGAGAAATACCACCACGCCGCGAGCGCGACCACGACGACCACGACGATCGCGCCGATGATCTTGCCCTTTGCGGATTTGTGCTGGGCCACGTTACCCCCGGCGATTTGAAGTGATCTGGATTGGACGCGCGCGAGCCCGAATGGTTCCGCTGCGTGCGTCAGGCGAAGGGGTTCACACCGATCAGGGGCGCGTGCAACAGGAAGGCGAAGATCACCCACGCCACCACGCCGAGCACCACCGCGATGGCATCGCCTGCCAGCGTGCCTGCAAGATACACCGTGCCGGTCGCGCGATCACGCCGGCGCGATGCCGCGAAATCGACGATGGCCCACGCGAGGAATGCGCCGAACAACACCACGTCGTGCAGGAAACCGACCGCCAGAAGGTGTCCCGCTGCCCACAGCTTCACGCCCGCAAGCATCGGATGTCCGATCTTCGCCTTCAGATGATTGCGCGGCACGTAGGCCGCCGCGACCAGCACGAAGGCAACCAGCGTGAACAGCGCATTCAAGTGTGTGAGCCAGACCGGCGGCATGTAAAGCAGCACCGGTGCCTGTCGCGCCATCCCGAAGCCGATGATGATCAGCACCAGTCCGATGATCGACGCTACGGAATACAAACCCTTCCACGGCATCGGGCCGATGCGCGCAATCGCGCGTCCGCGCCAACCGGCCGCGAACATGTGCACCGAGTGCGTGCCGAGAAAGATGACCAGGCCGAGAATCAGGAGGGGCATGGTGGACTCCATGAATTTGATCGAACGGGGATGGTAGCCAAATCAGGTCGCCCGGATGCGCAATGCGGGAACAAGGGGGGAGCCCGGCAGGGCGGGAGCAGCCGCGCGGCGGCGAATCCGCCGCGCATGAAGCGAGGCAGGTTGGGGTGGACTTTTTTTTCGAACCCCGACGTTCGCACCGGCGATGTCGGGCTTCGCCCGGATGGATCCCGGGCTCAACCCGACTTGCGGCGACGTCGCTGTCACTGGCTGCCCAGGTAATCCTTCTTGCCGATCGGCGTGCCGGCCACGCGCAGGATGTCGTAGGCGGTGGCGCAGTGGAAGAAGAAGTTGGGCAGGGCGTATCCGGTGAGGTAGTCGATGCCGGTGAATTCCAATTCTCCCTGGCGCGTCTTCATCACCACCCTGCGGTCTTCGCTGCCGTCGATCTGTTCGGGTTTGAAGGTCTTGATGTAGGCGATGGTGCGCGCGATGCGGTCCTGCACCTGCGCCAGCGTGGTTTCGGTGTCGGGGAAGGACTGCGGCTCCGCATTGGCAAGGCGCGCCGTGCCGCGCGCGGCGGTGTCGCAGGCGATCTGGATCTGCTTGACCAGCGGCAGCATGTCGAAGATCAATCGTTGCTGCAGCAGTACATCCGGCTGGGCGCCCTTCTCCTTGGCGAACGTTTCGCCCTTTTTCAGCACTTCCACGAGGTTGGTCAGTGCGCGTGCAAACACGGGAACGGAAGCCCGGTACATCGAGATCGTCATGGGTTGAACTCCAAGCTGGAAGAGTGGTTACGCAGGAAACGATTGTTGTGAAGAGTCAGGGCAGGATGCCCGTTCTGGTGCTGCCGAAGCAATGAGATTGCGGCCGTACCGGCTTTTGTGACGCAGCGATCTTGGACGATCGCACAAATCAACGCGGACCGCGCAACACGCGCGCCGGCAAGGTACCGAGTGCGCGCAGGAAATCGAAAACGCCGCCGACAGCGATGCCAAGCAGCCGGAACGGCAGCAGGATCAGCCACACCAGCGGATACAGGATCAGCGCCAGCAGCGCGAGCGGCCAGCAGAAGATCAACAGCAGCAACCAGAGCAGGAAGGTGGCCATGCGGAGATTCCATGGGCAATGAACGGACAGAAATGGGATTGGCGGCGGGCAAAGGCAAGGCTCACGCAGAATCCGGTTCGCCGGCGGGGACGCGGGCGGGCGCGCGCATGCCGCGCGTGGCGCGCGCCGTCAGGAACAGCGCCAGCAGCGCCAGCGCCGCGGCCAGCGCAAACGCGATACCTGGCAAATGCGTGGTAGGCGCATGCTTGCCGATGAACACCGCGAACAGGTTGGCGAACAGTGCGGGCCCGAACACTCCCGCGAGGCTTTGCAGGCTGGTGAGCGCGCCCTGCAATCGACCCTGCTCGGTCGGGTCGACCTGGTGGGTGACCAGTGATTGCGCCGCGGGGCCCGCCAGCCCGCCCATGCACAGCAGCGGGATCGCGGCCACGAAAATCCACTCGCTGGCAGCGAGCCCGAATACCAGGTAGCCCACGATCAGGAACGCGAGCCCGGTCAGCATCATGCGACGCTCGCCCAACCGTGGCATCAGCGGCCGCACCAGAAGGCCCTGCACGATGCCGGTGCACAATCCCACCAGCGCCAGCGTATAGCCGACGATCTGCGGCCCCCAGCCGAAGCGGTAATCGGTATACAACACGTAGGTGGAGTTGATCGAGAATTGTGCCAGTGCCATCAGGAAGAACACCGCCGCCAGCGCGAACACCTGCGGATACCGGCGCAGCAACATCAGCGAGCCCAGCGGGTTGGCGTGCCGCCAGTCGACGCGCACGCTGCGGCGTTCGGGCGGCAACGATTCGGGCAGCACGAAAAAGCCGTAGCAGAAATTGAGCAGCGACAGGCACGCAGCGACCCAGAATGGCAGGCGTATCGAAATGTGGCCGAGGAAGCCGCCCAGTGCGGGTCCCACGATGAAGCCGATCGCGAACGCCGCGCCCAGCAGGCCGAATGCGGCGGCGCGCTTCTCCCGGGGGGTGGTGTCGGCGATGTAGGCGTTGGCGGTGCTGAAGCTGGCCGCGCACATGCCCGACACCGCGCGGCCGATGAACAACAGCCACAGCACCGGCGCCAGCGCCATCACCACGAAGTCCACGCCGAGGCCGAAGCTGGAAATCAGGATCACCGCGCGGCGCCCGAAACGGTCCGAGAGCGCGCCCTGGATCGGCGAAAACACGAACTGCATCAGCATGAACAGGGTGCCGAACGCGGCCACCCACACCGCGGCGTGGGCAATGCTGCCGCCGACCAGTTCGATGATGAGGTGCGGCAATACCGGGATGATGATCCCGAAACTCAGGATGTCGATCAGCACCGTGACGAAGATGAAGATCACTGCCGCGCGGCGGCGCGGATGGTCGATATGCCCGGGTTCGGTCATGCGTGGGCCAAAAAGCAGAGCGCTTGGTGGAGGTCGTGCGCTTCAGGCGATGCCCAAATGTTGGTCGCGCTCACGAGCGCTCCTGCGGCAGGCTGGCGGCAGGAGCATGCGCGCAGGCGACTGCACAAATCAACGCCCACCGTCGATGTCGATGAAGTTGAGGAATTCCGAGCGCGTCCGCGCATCCTCGCGGAAGCTGCCCAGCATCTGGCTGGTAACCAGCGACACCCCGCGCTTGTGGACCCCACGGGTGGTCATGCACTGGTGCACTGCATCGATCACCACGCCGACCCCGCGCGGGTGCAGCACGTCCTGGATGCAGGTTGCGATCTGGGCGGTCAACTTTTCCTGGACCTGCATGCGGTGCGCGAACGCATCGACCACGCGCGCCAGTTTGGAGATGCCCACGACCTTGCCGTCGGGCAGGTAGCCCACGTGCGCGCGGCCGATGATCGGCGCCAGGTGGTGCTCGCAATGCGATTCGAACTGGATGTCGCGCAACACGATCATCTCGTCGTAACCTGCAACCTCCTTGAAAGTGCGGCGCAGGAAGTCCTCGGGATCCTCCTCGTAACCAGAGAACCATTCGGTATAGGCATCCACCACGCGCTTGGGCGTATCGCGCAAGCCTTCGCGGGTAGGCTCGTCGCCAGCCCAGCGCAGCAGCGTGCGTACCGCGTCCATCGCCTGGTCGCGCGTCACCGGCGGCGACGTCGGTCGCGAGGCCGCACACAGGGAAGGATTGCTGGATTCGCTCATGGGTTCGTCTCTCGGAACACGCAGCGGTCCAGTTTAACGCGGTTGCCGCGGCAGCGCGCACCATCAGGTCGGCTCGGAGTCGTCTCCCGTGTCGTCGTCCACCGGCGACGCATCACCGAGCAGAGCGCCGGATGCATCCTCCGGCAGCGATTCCACGCTACGCAACTTGCGCTCGATCGCGCGCGAACGACGGCCGACCAGTTCGTCGAGGTTGTTGCGCGCGCTGTCGAGCTGGTTCCGGGCCTTGTCGACGATCGCGCCGAACTTCCCGAATTCGGTCTTGACCGCGCCGAGGATTTGCCACACCTCGCTGCTGCGCTTTTCGATCGCGAGGGTGCGAAAACCCATCTGCAGCGCGTTGAGGATCGCGGTCAACGTGGTCGGGCCGGCCACCGTGACGCGGCAGTCGCGCTGCAGGGTTTCGAACAGGCCGGGACGACGGATGACTTCGGCGTACAGCCCCTCCGTCGGCAGGAACAGGATCGCGAAATCCGTGGTGGCCGGCGGGGCGACATACTTGGCGTGGATGGTTTTGGCCTCGTCACGCACGCGCCGTTCCAGCGCGGCGGCGGCCAGTGCCGCGGCTTCCGGATCGGCGCGCTCCTGCGCATCAAGTAGCCGCTGGTGATCCTCGATCGGGAACTTGGCATCGATCGGCAGCCAGACAGGGGATTCAGCGTCGCGGCCGGGAAGTCGGATCGCGTATTCGACGCGGTCGTTCGAACCCGGCACGGTGGCGATGTTGACCGCGTACTGTTCGGCGGTCAGCAGTTGTTCGAGCAGCGCGCCCAGTTGGACTTCCCCGAATGTCCCCCGCGTCTTGACGTTGCTCAGTACCCGCTTCAAGTCGCCGACGCCGGTGGCCAGCGCCTGCATTTCGCCGAGGCCCCGCTGCACCGCTTCCAGGTTTTCCGAAACACGCTTGAACGAAGCATCCAGGCGCGCGCCAAGGGTTTTGTCGAGCTTTTCGTCCACCACTTTGCGCATTTGTTCGAGTTGCGCTGCGTTGTCGGTTTGCAACACCTTCAATTGTGTTTCCAGCGTTCCGCGCACTTCGCCGAGGCGTTTTTCATTGTCGGCGGCAAGTGCCGACAATGACAGTCGCAACTGGCCGCCCAAGCGTTCCAGTGTCTCGGCCAGCTCGACGCGAGCCGCCCGTTGCTCTTCGCGCAACGCGCGCTCGACGCGTTCGCTGTCGCCGCGCAACGCGTCCAGCTTCTCGCGCAAGCCCGCGTCGCCGCGTGGGCGCAGCACCAGGACGATCAACAGGATCACTGCGACACAGGCAAGCGCAACGATGGCGATCAGCAGGGTCGTGTCCATGCAGGGATTGTAGGGGCGGGGATGCCGGTGACGTTATGCGCGCATCGTCGCATCTGGCGAGACGCATGCGTCCGCTTCCGCGCGCGGCGGCATCACCCCGCCGCAGCGCGATGAGGGGAATGGCTCTTGTCTTCCCCCTTCGGAACGAAGGGGGACCGAGGGGGATGGCTCTTCGCGGCGCTACGGCCGCAACGAGAAATCCTCACCTGGCACCACCGCCATGGTCAGGCGCGCGATGCAGACGAGTTTCCCGGCGTCGTCCTCGATGCGGATCTCCCACACTTGGGTGCTGCGGCCGACGTGGACGGCCCGCGCGGTGCCCGTGACCAGGCCTTCGCGCACCGCGCGCAAGTGGTTGGCGTTGATGTCGAGTCCGACCGCGGCGCGACCGTCTTCGCAGCACAGCATCGCGGCCGTCGAACCCAGCGTTTCGGCCAGTGCGGCCGACGCGCCGCCGTGCAGGATGCCATAGGGCTGGCGGGTGCGGTCGTCCACCGGCATCGTGCCGCGCAGGAAGTCGTCGCCGATTTCGGTGATGCGGATGCCGAGCGCCTGCATCAGCGTGCGCCGGCTCCACGCGTTGGCGGTTTCGAGATCGACGGGTTGTTTCCAGATCGGCATGAATGTCTACGCAGCGGCTTTTGTGAGGGTCAGGCCACGGATGGCTGTCCTGGTGCTGGTTGGTCATGCAATCAACGGGGTGCGTCGGACTTCAACCGCGCAGCAATCATGGGCGATCGCACAAGACAGCCTCAACCCGGCATGCGTGGCATCCCGTGTTCGTCGCGTTCTTCCGGGGTGATTTGCGCGGTGTCGATGCCGGCTTCGTGCGGGCCGGGCGCGATTTCCTCGCCCTGTTCGCAC